>JACMJB010000272.1 GCA_014380815.1 Armatimonadota bacterium | reverse complement strand
CAATGCAAACGGGATCGAGGGCGCATAAATCTTTTTATGCGCCGCTTCCCCCGGGTGTCGTTTCATGGAAGATCAGGTCTGGCGTTAAAGCTTTCCGGGCTGAGGGTATCAATGTCATGGCGGTAGCAGTAACTTCGATTCCTTCTGCCACGCTTTATCGGTGGCACAGGCCGCCGATTAGAAACCGGAGTTTTCCATGACCTATATCACGACTCGCGACAACACCAAGCTTTATATCAAGGACTGGGGGACTGGCCGCCCGGTGATCCTTCTTCATGGATGGCCGCTGTCCGCCGATAGCTGGGATGATCAGGCAATGGCGATCGCCGATGCGGGATACCGCGCGGTGGCCTATGACCGGCGCGGCTTCGGACGCTCGGATCAGCCCTGGGGCGGATACGACTACGACACGCTCGCCGACGACCTGGCTGCCGTCCTTGAAGCAACCGGTGGCTCCGACGCCGCGATCATCGGGTTTTCGATGGCGGGCGGCGAGGTCGCGCGCTACCTTTCCCGGTACGGCGGGAAGGGTGTGGCCCAGGCCGGGCTGATCTCATCCGTCGTTCCGTACATGCTGAAGACCCCCGACAACCCCAACGGCGTGGATTCGGCGATGTTCGCTCAGATGACCGAGGGCATGAAGCAGGATCGTGCCAAGTTCTTCTCGGGCTTCTTCAAAAGCTTCTACGGGGTCGGCCTGGTGTCCCACCCCGTCAGTGATGAGGTGTTGGAGAATTCGCGGAACGTCGCGATGCAGGCAAGCCTGAAGGCGACGCTGGCCTGTGCGGGAGCCTTCGCAACAACGGACTTCCGGCCCGACCTTCCAGCCTTCACGGTGCCGACCCTGATCGTCCACGGAACCGCCGACCAGACCGTGCCAATTGATGCGACCGGTCGCGAGGCGGCGAAGGGCATTCCCCACGCCAAGGTGATCGAGTATGACGGTGCGCCCCATGGCCTGTTCGCCACGCACAAAGATCAGCTAACCGGCGACCTGCTTGCATTTCTGAAGCAATAGGGTCCTCAGCGGACGCCGCGCCCGAAGCAGGCGCGGCGTCTCTCCCCTTCGTTTCTCTACTCGCTTTCTTTGAGCAGGCCGTACTCGATGGCATCTACGAGCGCCTGGTACGACGACTCGATGATGTTCGTGGAAACCCCCACCGTGCTCCAGGTCGCGCCATGGTCGGCGGTGGATTCGACAATAGTGCGCACTTTTGCCGCGGTCCCTTCTCCCATCGTCACGACCCGCACCTTGAAGTCGGTCAGACGGATTCGCGAGAGCTGGGGATAAAACCGCAGCAATCCGGCCCGCAGCGCTCCATCGAGGGCGTGGATCGGGCCATCCCCTTCCGCCACGGTCAGGAACTCCTCATCGCCGACTCGCAGGCGCAGGGTCGCCTCCGTGATCGGCTCCGCGTCACCCGCTCGCCGCTCCACCAGCACGCGGAAGGCCAGCAGATCGAAGAGCTTTCGGTAGCGGCCCGTCGCCTTTTGCAGCAGCAGTTCGAAAGAGGCTTCCGCCCCCTCGAAGGCATAGCCCTCATGCTCCCTCGCGGTCACCTCGGACAGCACCGCCCGCGCCTCCGGCGACTTTTTGTCAAGGGCATAACCGAGATCAGCGGCCTTCTGAGCGATGGTGGCACTACCCGCCTGCTCGGAAACCAGCAGGCGGCGGACATTGCCCACGTCCGTCGGCTCGATGTGGTCGTAGGCACGCGGCGCTTTGGCGATGGCATCGGCATGCAGTCCCGCTTTGTGCGTAAAGGCGTTACGACCGACATAGGCCGCCTTCGGGTTCGGGGTCACATTCGCCACCTCATCCACGAACGCGGAGAGCCGGGTCATGTCGCGCATCGCCTCGTTCGTCAGGCAGTCCAGGCCCATCTTTAGACGAAGCGCGGCGGCGATCGAGAGGATGCTGGCGTTGCCGGTCCGCTCTCCGTAGCCATTGATCGTCCCCTGGACCTGGGTCGCGCCCGCGCGCACGGCGGCAAGCGCGTTCGCGGTCCCGCAGTCGGCATCGTTGTGCGGGTGCATCCCGATGGTGCCCCCACCGAATCGCTGCCGAACTGCCGTCACGATCTCATAGATTTCGTGGGGGAGCGTCCCGCCGTTGGTATCGCACAGGCAGAGCACCGACGCACCGGACTCTGCCGCCGCGTCCAAAGCGCGAAGAGCATAATCCGGGTCCATCTTGTAGCCGTCGAAGAAGTGTTCGGCATCGTAGATGACCTCGCGCCCCTGGCCTTCCAGCAGTGCGACGCTGTCGGCGATCATCGCCAGGCCCTCCTCGAGCGACACCCGCAGCGCTTCGGTCACCTGCCACGCGGATGCCTTTCCCACGATGGTCACAACCGGCGTCTCCGCCTGGAGCAGAGCGATCAGGTTCGCATCCGTAGCGGCGGTCGCGTGGGCCTTGCGTGTCGAGCCGAAGGCGGCGAGTTTGGCGTGACGGAGCGGTTCCGCCCGCAGCCGCGCGAAGAACTCCGTGTCTTTGGGAACCGCGCCGGGCCAGCCTCCCTCGATGAAATCCATTCCGAAGGCGTCGAGTCGCCGGGCGATCTTGACCTTATCCTCGACGGAGAACGAGATCCCCTCGCCCTGCGAACCGTCCCGGAGCGTCGTGTCGTAAACGTCTATTTTCACAGGAATCTGCCTTTGCTAGGAAACCGGGCGCACCATCACTCTATCGGTCTGCGCCTCGGTGCCGAAGTGGAACAGGTGCTCGCCGACATCGGCGAAGTCCCAGCGGGCGTAGAAGCGGCGCGCCCGTGCATTTTGATCGAACACGCCCAGCCAGAGCGTCCGTGCCCCGCCGGCGGCGGCAGCCTGCAGGGTCGCCTGCATCAGGGTACCGGCGACACCCGTCCCATGCCACTCGTGCCGCACGTAGAACCGCTCCAGTTCGGCGATCGGGACCGGCCCGGTGACACAGGACGGGTGCTCGTCCGGGGCGTAGCTAAGCTTGGTATAGCCCACGATCTCCTCCGAGACGCCCCGTGAAACGGCAAGCAGGAAGTGGTTTTCGGGATCCGCCAGCTCCCCCTGGAGCGTTCGGGGATGAAAGGCGCTCGCGAGGTAGGAAGCCATCGTATCGGGGTCGTTGCCCGGTCCGAAGGTGTCGCGGAAGACCGCTGCCGCCATCACGCTCAGCGCCTCGGCATCGTCCGTGGTGCCTCTGCGAACGGCAGGCGCGATCGGCTTTTGCATCACCCGCACCCGATCATTGACCGCGCCCGGGAGTGCATAGACCGCCCCCCCGACATCCACGAAGCCCCGCCGCAGATAAAATCGCCACGCGCGCTCGTTGCGCGGGTCCGCATCGAGCCAGAGCGTTTCACCGCCGCGCCGCAGGGCTTCGCGGCCCAGAGTTTCGAGAAGCGCGTCCGCGACCCCTTTCCCCCGCGCCTCGGATGCCACATACAGCCGCTGAAGCAGCAGAGGGCGGGGACCGGTCACAAAGGACGGAGCGACTTTCACGCCCACCGCGAGCCTGGCGTACCCGATGAGCTGACTCTGCTCGTTTTCAGCGACCAGGAGGCAGCTTGCCGGGTCTTCGATCTCGGCGGCAAGCTGCGAGGGGGTGAACGCCTGCGCGACGTATGCCGCCGCGACAGGCGGCGTGATCACCGATGCCCAGCCATCCAGAAAGGTCCGGGCCGCCAGCGGCGCCAGCGCGGCGGCATCGGCGGGGACAGCGGGGCGGAGCGAGAAGAGCATCGAAGGTTTTCTGGTTCTCTAATCGCGGGGCAGATCATCATCGGGGGCGAGCAGAGCGGCGACCGCGTCCCCCATCGCCATCGTTCCCACGCTCGGCTCGCCCGGCGCGGCGATATCGGCGGTCCGCAGCCCCTGCTCCAGCGCCCCAGCCACAGCAGCCTCGACAGCGGCGGCGGCATCTTCCCGCTGCAGCGAGTAGCGAAGCAGCATCGCCACAGACAAGATCGTCGCCAGGGGGTTGGCGATCCCCCGCCCTGCAATGTCCGGCGCGGACCCATGGCACGGCTCATACAGCCCGAAGGTCCCTTGCCCCAGCGATGCGGACGGCAGCATGCCCAGACTTCCGGTCAGCATCGCGGCCTCGTCGGAGAGGATATCGCCGAACAGATTCTCCGTCACGATCACATCGAACTGCCGGGGATCGCGAACCAGCTGCATCGCGCAGTTGTCCACCAGCATATCGGTCACCTCGACATCGCCGTACTCTTTGGCGACCTCGTGGACCGTGGCACGCCACAGCCGCGACGTTTCCAGCACGTTCGCTTTGTCCACCGAGCAGAGCCGCTTCCCCCGCTTTCGCGCCGCCTGAAACGCGACCTGCGCGATGCGGGTGATCTCAGGAACGGTATAGACGCAGGTATCCACTGCGCGGGTGCCGTCGTTGCTTTTGGGCTGACCGAAATACAGCCCCCCGGTCAGTTCGCGCACCACGAGCAGGTCCAGCCCTTTTTCCACCAGATCGGCGCGCAGCGACGATGCCCCGGCAAGGGCGGGCGAAAGGATAGCGGGCCGGAGGTTGGCAAACAGGCCCAGATGCTTGCGAAGCGGCAGCAACGCGCCGCGTTCGGGGCGCAGGTCCGGCGGCTCGATGGTGTCGTACTTCGGCCCACCCACCGCGCCCAGCAGGATGGCGTCGCTGTCCCGGCAGAGAGCAAGGGTTTCCGGGGGCAGCGGATGCCCGGTCGCATCGTAGGCCGCGCCCCCGATCCGCGCGTCCGTCAGGGTCAGGTCGAGGTCGCACCGCTCGGCAACGACCTTCAGGATTTTGACCCCCTCGGCGACGATCTCGGGGCCGATTCCGTCCCCGGCAAGTACAGCGATCTTCAAATAGTTCTCCCTATGACGCGCTTCGGACCCCCGGAAGCGCGGCGCATCGAAGCATTTTACCGCTTACCGCACCGGATCGCAGGAAGGAAAAGCTTGTCATTCGGGAGGGGGTTGCGGTAAACTTCTCTCGGATTTCGCAGACGGCTTCCCCAGTTCGCGGAGAGCACGAGAAGGATTGCAGACAGGGGCAGCACATGCACTACACCATCTACGCGAATACCGAGGACAACCTGGGAAGGTTTGCCTTGGGCATGGCGGGAGCGTCACCGCTGTTTATCTTCGGGGTCAACCCCAGCACCGCCAGCCAGCTAGTGCCGGATAGAACCATGCGGAAGGCAGAGCGGTTTGCCCTCCTGCGCGGGGACAAAGGCTATGTGATGCTCAACGTGTACCCACTTCGATCCACCTGTCCCGACGACTTGCCGTCCGTTCTCGATGAGAATCTGCACCGCCGGAACCTTGACACCATCCGACAGCATTTGCAGCGTGTCAGGAACCCGGTTCTCTGGGCAGCATGGGGCGACCCGGTAGAGAAGCGTCCTTACCTTCTGGATTGTTTGACGGATATTCACGAGGCGACGAAGCATTACTCTCCAGAATGGAATCATTGTGGGGATCTTACGCGGTCCGGTAATCCGAGGCACCCCTCCCGGCTTGCGTACGCCAGTGTTTGGGAGCCATTTGACCTGCCACGATACCTTCGTGGAAAAGACACGACACGCGGAATGCCCCCTAGGAAGGAAACGCCATGACCCATGAAGCAGACCACTGGGGGCCAGCAGGCAGCAGCCCGACCCTCCGCGAATACCATTAATCACCATCTACGTTCAGCGACGATCCTTGCCGTTCTCGGCGCGGCGCTCGACGAACGGGTGACCGGAACCCCGCCCCATCCCACCATTCAGTTACGGGTCAGGGACGCGCTGGACGCGCTGGGGATCAGCGGCATGACGGAAGGCGTGAGCACCACGGATCTCAAGCAACGGGCTTTCCCAGCACATGGGTTCTCCCGGCGGGTCGCTCCTGGACATTGGCGTGGGGGCTGCCGGCCTGTCGGTTGCAATGGCGCGCTTGTGGCCGTCGCTGACGGTAGTCGTTATTGATCCCTGGGAACCGTCTCTGGCCCTTGCGCGGGAAAATGTTCAGAGTGCTGGTCTCACCGACCGCATCGAGCTGCGGGAGCAGGCAGCGGAGGATGTTTCCGACACCGACGCTTTTGATCTCGCCTGGATACCCAGCGCCTTTATTCCGGAGACGGTGATCTTCGCGGCCTGCGAAACGGTGTACCGTGCGCTGCGCCCCGGTGGATGGCTCCTGTTCGCGATGGCGAGTCCCGGCACCGACCCCGTGACCGCATCGCTCGTCCGGCTGCGGACCGTATTCTGGGGTGGCTGTCTGATGACCTATGACCAGATCGAGACCCTTCTCAAAGAGTGCGGATTTACGGACGTTCGGACACTGCCCGCCGCGAAGCCAAACCAGTCGGCGGGGCAGGCCGAGAGCCGCGAACGACGGTCCCCGTCGGCGGCGGGGGATGACCTCGGCGGTCACGGAGGAGTTGAAGATGGCAATCATCATCGGTCAGGCTCAGTGCTGCATTTGTGAACAGGAAATCACGGAGCACGAAGCATGGACGGCAACCTGGGGGGTGCCGTTCGCGCCACCTCATCCTCTTTATCCATTTTGTGATGCCCCGCTCCACTTTTCGTGTTTATCGGGTTGGTCACATCGAGAGGAGTATTCGCAGGGATACTTTCAGCTGTTTCGCTCCGGCCACGAATCGGGAATGGGTCATCTTCTGGGAGAGGGCAAGCGCTGGTTTCTGGGCTGTGGACCGTGTATTCAAGGGCAGCGCCCGCGCTATGCTCAGGTAGTCCTCGCTCACTGGCCGATCCGATTGAAGATGAACGATTGGCATAGATGGGATCGGTTCCTGGCCAACGATTTCCAGGATGGTTTGTCAGGACCATGTTTAGCGGATGCGAAAGCGGTCATGGAGGAAGTGCGAAAAATAGCGGGCGACCAGAAGGCGCTAAACGCACTTCACGACGCCCAAGGATAACCGCAGCAGGCCGCCGGGGCACCAGCCCCCGTCCGCCGGATCTTGGCGTTGCGGCTTTTGCCCACCCGTTTGAACGTCGTCCGGTTCCCGTTGCCGTCCTAACCATGCAGGTTCTGGTGAGTGGCCATGCCCGCCTCTGGTCTGTATCGTAGCGGGACCCGTTGTGGTGATGCCCTGCATTCGTTAACAAACTTTTGTGAACTTCGCGGCCAGCTGCACCGCAAGTCTGTCAGGTACGGCAGGACAGACCTGCTGAATTTGTTCGGCAGTAATATAAGCAATAGTTGGTTGAATACGCCTTAGTTTCTTGATGATGTCGTTATCAATTGCAAGCAGCTCCTCTACGGATGCCAGAGCTTGAGCGTAATCAGGCAAGTTTATTTCACCTGACCATCAACCCTCGCCAAAAACATCATGCATGTACCACTGCTCGAAATAGACAGCAATCCCCTCTTCTAAAACATTCGCATCAGCTTTTCCCGTCGGTGAAAGCAGGTGGATGCAGGTGGATGCATTCGTGAGCTAAAGACCGATAGGCATCATGACGATCGCGCAGGCAGTTCATGTCTAGATGCACGATAATCTGTCCACAGTTGCCTGGCGTCCACGTTTTACCACCGTCTGTAGCAAAGTCTATCCCCAAGAT
Source organism: Armatimonadota bacterium (assembly GCA_014380815.1). Lineage (GTDB taxonomy): Bacteria > Armatimonadota > Armatimonadia > Armatimonadales > Armatimonadaceae > JACMJB01. The sequence goes on along the minus strand of JACMJB010000272.1, from coordinate 16 downwards.
TGTGTACGCAGTGTCT
>JACMJB010000271.1 GCA_014380815.1 Armatimonadota bacterium | reverse complement strand
GTCCCCACGGCGGCGGCGACACCGGCGGCGACGACAACCGTCGCCGCGACAATCGCCGCGCCGATCAGGGCGCCTTTCACGACGCCGCTCCAGAAGCCTCTTTTGGCTTCCGGAAGGGCGGCGGTGTGCGCAATAGGGTCGTCTACGCGGGCGGCGGCGGGCATTTAGGTCTCAGTTCCGCCTTCCAGGCAGGGGTGGCAGAGATTTCCAGAGTGGTGTTCTCACGGTCTATTTTACCGGCTCCCCTCGAAATCGTCCGGTTCTTTCTTAGGCTCCCGCCGAGTCAGGTCCGCGTCGTAAAAATGCCGCCGGGAGAATTTTGCCCCGATCTGCACAAAGTACAGGTACCGCTCCTGCCGGAAGTGCCAGCTGATAGCGTAGATCGTCCCCTCGCGCTGCGGTGTCTCGTTTGTGCGAACCCGCGCCCCCGGATAAAACGCCGGTGTCGGCAGCGGACGGAATGAGCAGGGACGGATGCGGTATTCTTCTCCGCTGGATCGTCGCAGAACCACATAGCCATCGGGCGTGTCGCGGACCCACCGGAGCACGCCCCCCCGTCAGCGCGGCGCTGCCTATCCGCCCCCGGTCTTCGGGATGGATCAGCGAGGGATCGTCCCCGGACATCCAGGGGTACAGCCTCCAGGCAATCGGCGGACTCAACAAGCGGCTTCCCCGGTCATCGGACCGCGCACAGTGCGGCAATCACCTCGTCAGAACCGCAAGAGAGCCATTGGCAGCCTCATCGACCGACCGGGCCTCACTCCAGCCGGCCTGCGTCAAATACTGCCGAGTTTTTTCCGAGAATTTCATACTTTGTATAAACATCCCGCCATTTCTACGTGCCCGAAAGAGGCTCCCGCGCTTGGGACGCCGTCGAAACGCTCTGTCGAATGCATGGCAGCTTATCCTCTCGCTGCGGAAATCCGACGGCAAAGTGGCTACGCCGCCTTGTCCAGCGCGTCAAGAAGGGCTTTGAGTACCGGTTCGTACACGCTGCCACGCGTTTGGGCGATCTGCTGGAGGCGCTGCCGCATCGGAGGTGTCATCGACCCGGCAACAAGCGGCGGCGCAAAGCCACGCAAAGAGTCGGCGGCAGTGATGACCAGGTCCTCGTCCTGTGCCTGCACCATCTCGATAAGGACCGGAAGCGCATACTCTGAATCGGTACCGTCCAGGATCTCGGCATAATGACACTGCCAGTTCAGCGTCCTGCTCTGCCACTGCCGCCCCAGCGCGTCCCAGTCCGCTTCCGACAGGCTCGGAGCAAGCTCACGGGCGTACTCGTTCCAATAGTTGCCCCAGGGCGTTTCCTCCTGACCCAGAGTTCGGTCAAGCTCATCGAAGGTGCTTAAAGTATTTGTTGAATCCATGGCGGCTTCTTCCGCTGAGACTGTCAAGCGTTTTCGCTGCACCATTACCCCTCTGTTTGACGAATCCTCTCGCGTTCGCGCTCCTGGGCAGCCAAATCTAAGGCATCTAACGCGTCATCCGACAGGTCCGTGACAAACGGTGGTTTGTTCAAATAGTCGCGCTGCCGTCCAAGAATGCCCCCGCCGCTGCCTGCAAAGAACATGCCGTTTTCCAGGTAAAACGTGCCGCCCCGCTCGCACAGACGCACAACAGGCTCGTAGAGCGGCGGCAGGTGTGCAAAGTCTGCCGCCGCGGCTCGGTCAGGCGTCACCGTGGACCAGTGCAGATAACCGCGCAGCAGACGCTTCGGATAGAAGCCAAACGATGCCAGGTGATTCTCCACGTCGGCGGGAAGCGGAAACGGCGGCGCGTCCTCGCCCTCGGCCCCGCCCGGCGACGCCTGTTCCAGAATGTGGGCGGCATCGAAAAAAGGCCAGAACTGCGGGCTTTGCAGCGCCTCTGTCCACAGCGCCGCGCGGCGCAGGTATTCACGGATCAGCAGCACCTCGGATTGGTGCTTGTCCCTGCTTGAACCAGGAGGGGTGATGGCAAGCACGCGGGCTGTCGCTGCGGTAAAGGCGACGCCGCCCGTTTGGTCGCTTGAACTAGAAGCGGTTGTTTTTTGCATTCACCTCTCCTGCTTAGACTGCCGGTTGGACTGCCGCTGGTACGCAGCGGTGCGGGAACTACTCTTGGCAGAAGGTGATGGTCACCTCTTCCGCCTCGGGGTCCTCGTAGAAGTCCGTGCGGAACGTGCGATGAGGGAACTGCCGCTCCAGACGGCACTGCCAGGTATGGACGAGCACCTGACCCAGGTGTCGCAGGTTCTCCTGCCCCACCTCCTCGGAGCCGGGCAGAAGGTCGGAAAGATGCCGATGGTTCATCACGCGCTCCAGCGCGGCGGTGTCGCCACCAAGCTGGTCCCGCCACTGATCGGCAAGCGCCGGGGTAAACCCATCGGCAAGCAGGACTGCATCCCCATACTCCACCAGGTCCGGCCAGAACAGAGCGGTGAAAGCGACAGCCATCTCGCAAGTCGCCACGCCGCTCAGGTAGTCAAGCAGGCCGAACCCGGGCTGGTTCGCTTGCTGCCAGAGCGTAAAGTCCGGCAGAGACGATAATTGTAACGTCACTTTAGTGTCACCTTACTCAATCAATTTTGTCCCTCTAGGGTATCTCATCGGGGCTAGCGGGTCGGACGGTAGGAAGCTTGTTACGGAATGTTTGACCTGTTTTGGGGTTTACATTCTCTACCATTTGGGTGACATGCGGGGTAGGAACACCGCCATGAGGATCTCCCGTTATATCGACGCGCTTGACAGTCTTCCCGGCGCTATCATAAACCTGATAGTGGGTTACGTTTCCGGTCTGGGGGCTACGGCGAAATAAGATTTCGTTCGGACCGGCATTATCCGGGAATTTGCCGGACACCTGCCTGCCACCGGCAATCAGATTAGCCGCGGGAGTTCCCGGCGTCCAGTCGGGAACGGGGACGTTGGCGGGCTTGGCCGTGCCACCCGTGCCACCCGTGCCACCCGTGCCACTAGAACTAGACATGAGAACGTTCGGCGAGTCGGGGCGCCGGGGCGCCGGAGCCGCCGGGCGGGGCGGCATGCTGCCGCCTGCCGTTACTGGCACCGGCTCCATGACGCCGCCCAAACCGCCCCGGCGTCCCCGCAGGTCGCTGCCATCGCGCCAGCCCTGACGTGTCGCGGCCCACTGCGCCTCGGCCTGGGCGATACTCTCCGGCGTATGCGGGCTGCCCGGCAGGCGACTGGCAGGTCCGGTCGGTCGAGGCAGACGCCAGGGCATGTCGTTAATGGCCTTGAAGGCTCTGCCGCCCGCGAACGGGGTCAGGGCCGCCCCGACTTCGCCGCCATACCCGGTCCAGAACGGGTCACCGCCCGTCAGGGTTCCGGCGATCAGGCTGCCGCCCACGCTCCCCGCCTTGCTCAGCCCCCAGCCGACCGCCACCTGCGCCCCGACACGGGCGATGGTCTGCCCGGCAATCGAGACGCCCACGCGCGTCGTCATCGCAAGGCCCGCCGACGATGCCGCCGCCCAGCCGCCGCCAAAGGTCATCAGTGTCAGGCCGACCAGCGCTATGCCGCCCCCGACCCATTCCATCCCGGTGAAGATGTCGTTCAGCAGCTCCGGTGCGCCGCTGCCGACCGGCAGGCCGTGACACCCCTTCGGGTCGCCGCCCACAAACACGTCGGGACTGCCGTTGCCCTCCGCTTTGCGGATATAAAAGCCGCACATTCCCCGGTCGCCGATCCGGGCAACGGCGTGCCCGTTGGCGAATACCGTCTTGCTGCCTTCAGAGATACGCTGATCGCCCGAATGGTCCTGACAGGCCACCTGGCTCCAGCAGGAGAGGGCGATCGGGCGTCCGTTAGCAAACACGTTCGGGCTGCCGCGCGTGATCTTGCCTTTCGGGGGACCGACTGCCCCGGAGGCGAGGTGCGCTCCGAGGTGCGCGCCCAGCTTGCCGCCCATGCCGCCCAGCGCGACGGTACCGCCGATAGCCACGAGCCACGCGCCGCCGACAATCAAAGCCGCGCCGCCTGTCGCCACCGTCGCCGCCGCAAGCGCCGCCGCCCCGGCGATGACCGCGGCTCCGATCAAGACGCCGACGGCGACGCCGCCAAGAAAGCCAAGGACCCCGCCCAGGATTCCCCCTGTGGCGGCATTTGCGTGTGTGATGTCGTCCCCGACACGGGCTAGCGCTTCAGCCATAAAAACCGCGCTTCTCTCATACCCGTTTACCCGTTCAGGTGGATCTCTTTGCCGTCCACGAAGACGCCATTTGGCGAGGACACCGCGACTCCCTCCTCGCCGTGTACGCTCGCGCCTTTTTTACCGGAGATACCGACCATGCCGTCAGACGCGACCGCACTCATATCCAGCTTGCTTTGCAGCGCTAGCTTACCCAGAGTGGAGTTGGTGATGATATCTTTCTTCGCCTCCGTGAGAATCCCGGCCTCGGGGGCGTGCAGCACGATGGACTGGGGGGCATCGCCGCCGGTCGCGCGGATAGTGACGGTCTTACCCTCGATCTCGATGTGGTTTCCAGCCTGGATAAAGATGTCGGTCTTGCAGGCGATGTCCAGTCGGCAGGTACCCCCCGACTGCTGGAAGTGGATCATATCAGTATCGGATTCGCCGCAGATCATGGTCACGGACGAGTTGCCACCCCCAACACGCCCCTCGAACATCAGCTTGTCGTTCGTTTTAACACGCACGACCTCCGCACCGGGAACCGTGCTCATCGTCATCTCGTTGCCGCTTGGGGTCCGCCAGCGCTTGGTATGTTTGGGGTTCATCGGAGGAAACACCGGATTCTGACGCACAACGCCCAGCACGACGGCCTCGGAGACCCAGTCGCCGACAAACTCCACCAGGGCGCGCTCCCCCACCTCCGGCGTGGAGTAGAAGCCGCCGTACTGACCCGACTTCTTATCACCGCCGGAACCACCTCCATAATGGGTCACCACGTGCAGCCAGGCCCGCTCGCCCGATGCCTGCGGGTCCATATCTTCCCATTCAAACTCCACCTGAATGCGCCCCTGCTGAAACGGATCGTTCTCGTTTTCAGTGACATGCGCCCAAACGGACCGCGATGGCCACCGGGGGACCCGCCGCTCCGGGGCAATGGGGAGTGTCAGCGGCTGAAGGTGAAATTCCTGGGTCGCCGTGGTCTGTTCGGGATGTCCGTAGACCCGGACCCGGTGGATCAGATGCGACTGTCCCTCAAAGGCCACCACCTCCCCCGGCTCGAACGGCAGAACCGCCCCCTCCAGAGTCAGGTGATAGCCGCTGGTGCTGTTCTGGCCGGAACCGCCATGCACCTTGTCGCTGATCGAGGGAGAGTCCGGGGTAGGAAAGTAATCGGCGGCGGTGCGAGTAAGCTGCCCTAAAAACTCATTGACCCTACCCAGCACCTGTGCGGACGGCCCGCCGCCGCCGCCGCTTGGCGGCTTTGGCAGCGGCTGAAGCGCGCCGAGAAAGGCGACTTCGGTCCATCCATAGCTAATGTCCGGAAACGATTCCGAGGGGGAACTGCCGCGCGCCCCCAGCATGACCTCACCGGAATGATCCCGAACACTCATGGGAACGGCCCAGGCGTGAAGCATCCGGCTCAGGTATTCAAAGTCGGTTTCCCCGTACTGAACGCTGAGCGTGATCGGAACGGCAAGATCCCCCGCATTGGCGATCTTCACCAGCGGCTCACGGCCCGCGATATGCTGCGCGATGTCCAGCAGGGTCGTGGCCTGAAACGTCCGGTAGCGCGGCACCAGGTCGGTGCGCTTGGAATAGCCGACACAGGACAGCACCAGTTTCGACGAAGTGGCATCCCGCTTAGCGACCGCGTTTTCAACGTATCCGCGAAAGCAGGGGACATGCGAGATCAGGTCGTTGTCTTTCCACAAAACCTCAATCGGACAGTTCAGCACTTTCGCCGCAAGGTGTGCGGTCTGCCGGTCGCCGTAGCGGGTATGTTCCTGCCATCGCAGGGTCACCGTCGCACGTGTATGCTCATACAGGCTGCGCTCCACCACCACCTCCGTGACAAACTGCTGCTTGCTTAGCTCTTCCGCGCCCGCGATCTGTATTTTAAATGCCATGAAAACACTCTTGCCTTACTTTATTGCGGGTGTGTCACGCCGGTACATCCCGGTCGCATCTACGCCGCTTCCGAAATCGCAGTCGGCGGCATCGCCAAACTGTGTTAGTCTTGCCCCCTGCCGGTTAAAGCGCAGGGTGATGCGACAGCGGTCTTTCAAAAAGACCGCAGTGCTGCCTTTGAGCGCCAGTTCGCCCGATGCGTTTCCGGTATTGGGTGCGGCGCTCTGACCCGCGCCCGCCGCAAGCACCGACAGCGCGAACCGAATCCGCCTGCCGCCCGGCAGCATGCGAACCGAAAGCATGGAGGTATCGCGCCGCTGGTAGCTTCCTGTTATCGTCCCCGGTTCAGCCCTCGGAGCAGTCGGAATCCGGGAAGCGGCTTGGAGGCCATGCTCTAGTGGCAGCAAGACCGCGGTCATCGTTGCAGCGACTATCGCCAGGACCCGCGCGGTCTTCTTAGCGCCCATTGGTCCCGCTTCCTGTCTCTGGCACCGGCGGAGGGGTCAAAAAGTTTCTCAGACCCATTCGTCCGTTTGCGTCCGGGGGGGAGTCCACGCGGTTGAGCCAGCCGTTCAGAAATCGCTGCTGGGAGGGGTTCTCCTGGGCACGGTTGCGGTACCACTCGGCACGGTTGTTCAGATAAGTGTCCACGACCGCCGCCTGCCCATTTGGCTGCGCCAGGGCATTGGCCACTGCCTGCTCGGTGCCGGGTCCCCAAACGCCATCTACCGCTCTGCCGGTCAGGCCCACCGACTCCTGAAGCGTTCGGGTTGCCCCGCTGACACCATGATTCACCGCCCAGTCGAACTGCGCGATCCCCAGGTTCTCCGGCAGCCGGTCCGCATGCGAGGGCGCCCAATAGCGATTGTAGTAGATGTCGTCGTGCTCTTCGTCCGTAAGCTGGCGCACATCGCGCAGGGGAACGTTGTTGCCGCGCCGGTGGTTATCGTACACGCCCTGAGTGACGCCCCGGTTGGTCGCCCCGCCGGAATCGGCGGGGTCGTTCACATAGCCGCCCTCCCAGGGTCCCAGGAACTCCATGGCGCGGCGAAATGCCGGGGAGTCACGACCGTTCAGAGCCGTTGCCACCGCATCGGTCGCGGCGCCGGTCGCGGCGTTTGCGGCGCCGCTCAGCGCCTGCCGGGCGATCGCATCTGGGGTCGCTCCGTTGATCGCCTGTGTCAGCGCCTGCCCGGTAAGCGCACCGGGCAAGCCGCCTACCGCCTGCGCGGCGGCGCTGCTTGCAGCCTGTGCCACGACTCCCGTCAGCGCCTGTGGGATCGGGGTCTGCGCAAAGGGAACCGAAGCGATGCCATTGATAGCCTGGCTGGCAACGGCACCGCCCAACCCGCCGCTGCCGCCTGCGCCACCGGCTACCTTCTGACCCAGAACCTGCGCGGCGGCGGCGACTGCCTCTTTTGCAAGCGGCATTACCTGCTCCGCCAGGTTTTGGCGACCGACAGGCCGCATGGGCCGCTGGTTTGGCGGTGGGGGGGGATTATTCTCCGCTCCGGGTGGCATAACCGTGGACCGTCTTTTCTACCACGCGAGTCGGACGCGACCTTCGCCGCCGCACGTTGAGGGAGGAGTTCGAACAGGCGCGGCAGTCCCAGCGTACCGACAGTGGTGTGATGCTCTTGAAATTATTGGGATGGGTGGGTCGGCGCAGCTACCGCGCCGACCCACCCACGGCAGGCTCAGCGAACCTCGTCCGCTGAGCGGTGTCTGCCGCTGATGCTATTCGGCGGCGGGTTCCGCCTCGCCCGCAGCGATCTGAAGAATGTTCTTTCCATCGTAGTCCACGTTGTTGTGGACCAGAGTCCCGCGAACAATGATCTCGATGTAGTTACCCTGATCGGTGTCGCTTCCTGACTGCGCCGGGAACTCTTTCTCGGTGTAGTTGTGGACATACGACTTGTGCAGAGTCCAGGTGTGGTTCGTCTTTCGGGAACGGTCCTGGGTCTGCAGTTCGACGGTTTTCCATCGGCGGGGACCGTGGGGGGCAAGCGCCCACTCGGCGATGGAGGTGTCATGGTCCAAAGGCAGCTTGACCACAAACTGCTGGATCGGAATCTGCATGGCCTCACGGGCATCGCCATGGGTGATCTCGACGCGGGCGTCGAGAACGCGGTTGATCTTCTGTCCCTGAATCGTTAGCGCGGGCATTTTGCACGCTCTCCCTTCAATGTGTGTCTCTTGCGGTGAGACGGTCGCGGCGGACAGCTTCCTACGCTAGCGTTAGGAGGTGCCGCCAAAGACGGTATTGCGGTGTTGGTGCGCGGCCTCCAGACCGGATCCTGGCAAACTCACAAGCTTTCCGGTGGCGGCGCAGTCAGTGCCGGGCCGATTCCCGGCGGGTCGCCGGAAGGAAAACTCGATTCTCCTTCCGGGGACAGTGGCAAGGGACGCTCACGAAAGCGCCCTTAAAATGCGACTTTAAACTCGGCGACCAGCCCCTGTTCAAAGTTCAATGCGACCCTGAAACTGTTACCCTCTTCGCGGCGCACGGAAAACTCATCGCCCTCCTTGAGACGCGACGGGAACGAGTTGATCAGCTTCGTGGGGTCGTACCAGCGTGTCCACTTGAGCAGAAAGTTCATATGATCCGTGAACATCTGTTCCGCCTCGGCGTTGTCGCTGGGCCAGGACCCACCATAACCAAGTTCGTGCGCGGCGCGCAGAAGCCGGTTCAGATAGACCTGCTGCCGGAATAGATGCAGATGCCGATACACCCGCTCACCGCTCTCCCCGGAGTGCAGGCGGCGCATGGTGCGGGGCACCGAAAGGAACGGAGACCGCCCCGCCACATGGGTGAAGACCAGGAACGGCATATCCGGACTCAGCAACTCGCCGAGCACACCGTCGTTCAGGAAGTGGTCCGTGGGCAGGTCCGTCTCCCCAAGGAACGGGTTCTGAGCCAGGTCCACGCCCACTCCGGGAAGATCTGCCCGCACCAGAGTCGGGTCTTTCTTCGCCTTTTGCAGTTTACGCCGCAGGTAATCCGGGACCTCCAGCGCCATCAGGCGACCAGCGGCGACATAGCAGGAACGGACCGTTAGTTCCGGGACATCCACCCCTACCTCGATTGCACCGTCCGCCGTCCGGCCCGTCACCAGTTTGCCGTCCGGCGGCAGGATCACGAAATCCGGCAGACACAGAATCGCGCAGTCGCCCGATTCGCGCTCTACCACGGACTCCACGGCGTAGGCTTCGTTCATCTCCGCAAAGAAATCGCGGTGAATCCGGCCTGCCCGCACCCGATCTTCCGGCGAAAACAACACCTGGAAGCCGTACTGGTACCCCCAGTCCATCAGGTCCAGCATCTCGTCCACAAACGCGACTTTGCCATACCCGACCTCGTCATACAGGTCCTTCTCCTGAGCGGCTTTGATCTGCGAGAACACATCATCGTCAATCAGGTTGATGGTGTCGGTGGGGCGCGCTTTTCCCGACGGACGCCGCTTGCGGAACTCCGCCACGTTCGGGACGATCGCGAAGGAGATCGCATCGCGGAACTGGTTGGTGGCCTGTGCACAGGCGATGTCGAAGTAGCGCTTCAACTCGTCGTGGCGGGTCAGGAATAGGTCCGGCAGGTCCGCGTTCGCGACCACCAGTTCGGGCCGCATGCTTTCGGGGATCCGCACATCGGACGGGAACTCGTTAAAAAGCAGGTACACGCCCATGATGGTCTCGAACAGCGGCGTCACCGTCTGCAGGAACTGCTCGATCGCATTGCTGTACACTCCCAGGAACATGTCGTGGTAGAGTTCCACGTCCTTGATTTCCGGGTTGAGCAGCGCCAGCTCCTTGGGGTTCTGGAGCACGGTCGCGACCAGATTTCCCATGAGCGGCGGGATCATGCCCTGGTTGATCATCTTGTCAATGAACTTGCCGACCGTGACCGGCAGACGCCGCTCCTGGGGCACCAGTGCAAGATCCACCTCGGACATCTTTGCGGATTCCTCGCGGATCCGGTCCAGCGCGGATTCGATGGAGCGCACGGTCAGGGTGTTGTCAGCGGGCGCGGCAACGGCACCGCCGGCACTGTCAGCCTTGGCAAGCGCCGATTTGTCGCCGCTGCCCTCGATCGCTTTTTTGCCCTTGCCCTCCAGCTTCGCGGCACCGTCGTCTTCGGGCACGGCGGCTGGGGGTTGGGGAAGTTGCTTGGGTGTCGCGATCAGCGAGCGATTCTTGCCGAATTCGATCTGATACACGTTGGTGTCGGCGGGGCCACCGCCCGGCGCGAGCCGCTTCAGCTCCCGCGCGGTCTGCTCCAGCCCGTAAACTACCGTCGGCAGAACCCGCACCGTGTCTTCCAATGCGGTCTGAAACTCTTCGGCGGTGTGCTGATACGCCTCCAGCGCACGCTTGGTGTCCTTCGAGCCGGGATTGCGTTTCGCTTCCAGCAGCAGGCGGTCGTTCTTGGCCTGTACGTCCTCGGCGATCTTCCGCATCAGCATCCGCTGATTACGAGGTTTGAAGGCAAAAAGCGAGGCGTCCACGTCCACGCGGAAGGTGGAGACGTCCTGCCGGACGCGCTTTTTAATCAGATCACTCAGGCAGCGGATGTAGGGGTGGTCGGAGGTGATACGGACTTTCTTCCAGCCTATTCCGCCTTCCAGCGAAAACTCCAGTTCGGGTGAGCCGCTTGGCGTCGCGCCGTCCTCGCCGCCGCTCGTGTCGGCAGTCTCCTTCGGCGGACGAACCCGGTAGTAGAAACCCGGCTGAAACTTGTCCAGGAAGTCCCGAAAAGAAGTGACTGTCAGCCGCTCGCGCAACTCCGACAGAAATTGCTCCTCGGACGTCTCGTTGATGCGGGCCAGCATCTCAGCGAGCGAGGGGGTGAGCTGCCGTTCGCCTTCGGGAGCGTCCGGGTCCACAAATTCATCTAGATTGACGCGGGCGAAAAGGATCGTCCGGTTCGTCTTTCCCAGCATCTTCTGGTTGGCTTCGATAATTGTGTCGTTGGTGATGGGCATTGCTTACTCGTCTCCGTCCCTTTTATTCTCAACGAGATCGTTTTTTAATCCTACAATTTGTTAAGGGAGCATTAAATCCTACGCGGCTAATCCGCGCCGCCAGAAGATCACTCCGCCGCGACGTTTTTAACCGGAACCTACCAGGCGCTGAACCAGGAAAAAGCCACCCACTCCCCCGGCGAGCGCTCCCAATAAATAGAATGCCCCGATGAGCGCCGAGCGCCGCGCCTGCACCCGAAGTCGGGCGCGGGTGGGAAAGGGGGCGCTGGACTCCTGCCAGGCCGGAAAAGCCCCTTGCGCCGCGAGCGAGCGCGACGGGTCCAGGCGCTGACCTTTGGCTCTGGCGGCAGTCGCACCAAAATAGATTTCAAAGCAGCGGCTGCTTTCATCGGGTCCCAGGATCTGAGGCAGAAACTCGCCGATTGGGACTTCGGCATCCAGATAGGTGTACTCGACACCAGGATGCAAAAACTGCGGCGGGCCGACCTGGTAGTAGTCCGGTCGGAGTATAAGCGCAATTTCTGTGGCGGAACCGGCGGCGTTCAGGACAGGGGAGGCCCCGCTGCCGCCCGCGCTTCCGATAGCAGAGGAGAGGAGGTCGCGGCGGAGCAGCATCCGCTCACCGCACCAGAAGTGCCGCGAGGCGCGCACCTGGTGAAACCGGCTCAAATCACGGGACCGCAGTACCTCGGGATGCGCCAGGCACTCCTGATACAGGGCGGCAAAGGTGACCTGGGCTGACTGACGGCGGAGCCAGAAGGTGCCGACATCCGTGAGTTCCGGCAGCGAGATGGCAACATCCAGCGCGGT
>JACMJB010000043.1 GCA_014380815.1 Armatimonadota bacterium | reverse complement strand
GGCAAAGTGTGGCTGCAGTGTACCGGGTGCCGCTTCGTTCTGTCAAGCGCCGCGGAGCCTGCCGGGCCGCCTTGACGCAGTTTCGTCCCCTGTTCTAGAATGTACGCCAGTGACATGAGGAGAGCCGCCTGATGATGACGCACCCCGATATCACCGACCTGCGACCTCCGCTGATCTCCAGCCTGCCACCCGGAGTCCGTGAGTGGCTGGCAGCGTTTGCCCTGGCGGTTCGCGGTCAAGATTATGAATCAGGCCGCCGCCTCTTTTCCGAAGCCATCATCAGCTTCGGCACCCACGAGCACCAGATCACCGGACTGGATCTGCTGGTCGAGCGTCAGTGGAAGCGGGTTTGGGGCGTCACGCGAGGCTTCCAATTCGATCTGAGCCTTGCAAACGGGAACGGGGGCGGCGATATCGCCTGGGTCGCGCTGCCGTGGCACTCGCAGGGGTGTTCGCCAACAGGGGAGTGGTTCGACCGCTTTGGACGCGCGACCCTGATCCTGGAGCGGGAAAACGGCGACTGGAAGGCCGTTCATTCGCATTTTTCACGGCAGCCAGAGCCGCTAGGGCACCCGGCGGCGTCCGTGCCCGCCCTTCCCGGATGATCTTCCTGGTGGTCACCTATGTCCACTCGGACACGGTGCGGGGGTTTCTCCAGACCTGGGGCAGATCTCTTCAGCCGCGCCTGAAACTGCTTTTCTACGAAGACCTGTTCTGCCGGTGGTCGCTGCCGCGAGGCGCCTATATCTTCTCTGATCTGGAGCGCCTGACCCCCCAGCAGCTTCGTCAGGCCGAAACGGTAGCGGGGTATCTTGTGGAACAAGGCTGCCCCGTGCTGAATCGGCCCGCGCGGGCGCTGCGGCGCTACCCGCTTCTGCGGATGCTCCATGCGTCCGGGATCAACCACTTCCGCGTCTCCTGGCTGCAGGATGGCTGCAGCGACCTGCGATTCCCAGTGTTTTTGCGCCGGGAAGACGAACACGATGGGCCGATCTCGCCTCTGATCCGCTCCGAGGCCGAGCTTCGGGAACAGGCAGCGACGGCGACCCGCGCGGGGGCACCGCCGGACAAACTTCTGATCGTGGAGTTTTGCGACACCGCAGACGACTCCGGAACCTACCGTAAATATTCTGCATTTCTGATTGGAGGCCGGCTTTTACCGCGACACGTGCTGTTTTCTGGCAACTGGGTGCAGAAATATCCCGATCTGGTTGCGGAACCGCAGGCGCGGGAAGAGCGTGAGTACCTGTTCGCCGACCCACACCCCCATGAGGAGCGAGTTCGCGACATCTTCCGAAGGGCCGCAATTGACTATGGAAGAATAGATTATGGTTTGATGGGGGACCGGATCCAGGTCTGGGAGATCAACACAAACCCGACGATAACCGCTCCACGCGAGCGGCTCGCTCCCACGCGCCTCGCCGCTCAGGCCGAGGTGGCGGCGAGGCTCTGCGCAGCGTTCGCCGAGATCGGAGACCTCGCTATATCCCAAAGAGGCATAGCGCTGCCGGTCACGAACCAGATGCGTCAGCGTCTTGGCACCAGTTTTCTGGCCCAATGCAAGCGCCCTCTGCGCCAGCTTCTGAGGCCCCTGCGCGCCCGGATTCGGAATATTCTGCATCAGCGTCCGTTTGGGTGACCGCCGATCTTCCCTGCGGGTTTCCAAAGAGCAGCGTCTGTGATACAATCCCCTCACTGTCCCGCTCTGCCCGAGAGCAGATTAGGGCGCCGTAGCCAAGTGGTAAGGCAAGGGTCTGCAAAACCTTTATGCACCGGTTCGATTCCGGTCGGCGCCTTTGTTTCGTGGTTCCCGTACTCTGTGGTGCCGTACCCAAGGGGCTAAGGGAGAGGTCTGCAAAACCTTCATCGGCGGTTCGAGTCCGTCCGGCACCTTTCTCCTATGGAAATCTCACCAATGAAGCCGGTCGTCGCCGAGGGCGAAAGCCTGATCAACGGGTGCGCTGCCGCTGACTGTCGGTACAACCACAATTCCGCCTGCCGGGCCGGGGCCGTAAGCATCGCCCTGCTACAGGGCAGGCCGGTCTGCGCGACCTACTCTCCGCTGCCGTTGCCGCTTGCGCCAGAAACCGAAACGCGCCCTCTCGCATTGTAGGTGTCTACGATGCGAGAGGGCGCTTCGCTTGAACGGTTTTGCGCGTCTACTTAGCCCGGTAATGCTGGATCGCGTGCTTAAAGAGCGTCATCTCGTTCCGCTCTTCATCCACGACGTGGATCACTTCCGAATCGAACCAGCGCACCGCGCCCTCGATCACCCCGCCGCCCACCAGGGCGAACGTGAGAACCTTCCGCTCGTCCCGGTAGCGGATCATCTGCGATTCACTGAGGAGAACTTTTTCCGCTCGGTCTCTGGAGCGGTCGATTCCCAGGTCCATGGTGGTGTTTAACCTTCTGCCTTTCGGGGTGTGTTGGTGCGGGCGGGCCGCGATGGTGCGGGGCGCGCGGCGGCGGAGGCCGCGGATGCGACAACGGCAGCGGTCGCGACGTCTCCCTTGTGCGCCGCCTTGTAGCGCTCTTCGCGCCGCTTGCGCGCCGCGCGTAGTTCCTTTGCTCGAACTCTCATGGGTCTGGTTCCTTTCTTGATGGATAGCTGCGGGGTCTGCTGCCGATAGCATATCATCTCCGCCCCTGACCCGGTCTCGTAAGGGGCAGGTCAGCCGATGGCAGCCCGGACGATGGCGGCGAAATCAGCGGCTTTGAGGCTGGCCCCACCGATCAGCCCACCGTCAATGTTGGGGCGGGCGAGCAGGTCGGCGGCATTATCCGGCTTCATGGAACCGCCGTACTGAATCCGCACCGCTTCGGCGGTCGCGGCATCCTGGAGAGCAGCGACGGTCTGACGCACCACACCGCAGACCCGGTCCGCCTCCTCCGCGCTGCAGGTCAGACCCGTTCCGATCGCCCAGACCGGTTCGTAAGCGAAGACCAGGGCGGCGACGGTCTCCGCGGTCAGATCCGCGAGCGCCCCGGCCACCTGCGCCTGAACGACACCGTCGGTGTGGCCCGCTTCCCGCTCGGTCCTGGTCTCGCCAATGCAGACAATCGGAATCAGGCCCGCCGCGACGGCGGCGCGTGTCTTCCGGTTTACGGTTGCATCGGTTTCGCCGAAGACGCGCAAAATATCCGGCGTGAAGTCCGGCTCCGCCACCCCAAAGCGGCCCCGTGTCTCCGAGTGACCGAGAATGACGTAACGCACGCCCGCATCCACCAGCATTTCGGGCGACACCTGACTCGTATACGCTCCGCTTGTCTTCCAGAAGGCGTCCTGTGCCCCAATCGCTACCGACTCGAAATCCCCGATGGCTTCGCGAACGGCATGAAACACGGTGTAGGGCGGGCAGATCACAACGTCTACGGCTCCCGCCAGCGCTTCATCACTGCCCATCCCCGGGGTCCCCTTGAGTGCTTCGATCAGCTCGGCGGCAAGATCGTTTGCCTCACGGGCGGTGCCTTTGTTCATCTTCCAGTTGCCCGCGATAATGGGCCGTCGTGCCACGATGATTCGTCTCCCGCTCTTTGGGTTTTAGATTTGCTCTGTTATCCGTTGCTCTGATTCTCTCCTCGCAGGGGTTTCTCCTCCCCACAGGAGTTACCGGGGCACCAGGTGTACAAGTGGCCCAATACATGGCAGAATGAAAGCAGGACTCATTTTCGAGGGGACCCACTTGAAGAACCGATCTTTATTCAGACCAATCACTGGAATCGCGGCAGGCACTCTGTCGCTTGCTGCTTTGCTGGGAGCAGGGTGCGGCGGCGGGGGGGCTACATCGCTTGGCACGAATCCGGCAAGCCTTTCCCCGCAGTCACTGGACACCGGGCGCAGCGCTTCAGCAGGCGTGACCGCCCCCGCCGGGGCGACGCAGCGCGCGGGCGTTTTCGTGACCGGTGCGGCTCCGAAGGGATACGCCCATGCGTGGGTGACGCTCCACAAGATCGAGGTGGTGGACACGGCGGAAAAGGCGGCGGCGATCTGGGAGGATCCGGATGGTCTGGCGCTGGATCTCGCGACGTTGAAAGACGCCACAGGTCCCCGCTATGCCCTCATAACAAGCGCCGCCGTGCCCGCCGGTCGCGCACACACGCGTATCCGACTGACGCTGGGCAAAGCCGCTCTGCTGTACGCCCCCAAGGCCGCGGTCGCGCAGACCCTTCCGCTCTCCGATTCTCTGGGCCGTGACGGCGAGGGACGCCCAACGCTCTCCTTTTCGCTGAAAAAGGCACACGATCTGGGATCTGGCAAAGACCCGATCGTGATCGCGTTCGACCCCGGCAAGATGGCGCTAAACGGAGGGCGGGTCAATGTCGTCG
The DNA here is from genome assembly GCA_014380815.1 of Armatimonadota bacterium. GTDB lineage: Bacteria > Armatimonadota > Armatimonadia > Armatimonadales > Armatimonadaceae > JACMJB01. The sequence goes on along the minus strand of JACMJB010000043.1, from coordinate 4,918 downwards.
CCTTCGATGGCAGCAGCAACGCGAAGCAGAGCCTGGTAAGCGCCAACCGGCAGGAGCCTGCACAGTTCCGCGGCACGGTCGGTGACATCGCCAAGGCGACCAGCGACAAAAGCGGTAAAAGCGGCGATACGGGTGCGGAAACGACCTTTACGCTCCAGGGGGGCGAGGGGCAGAGCGTGGTCGTGCAGGTGGCGGCGGGTGTCCCTATCACGGATGAGGCCCTGTCCGCAGTGGCAGCCCCAGACAGCACAAAGCCCGACACAAAGACCGCGACAGCGACTCCCACCCTCATCACCGGCAGGCGCGCCCTGGTGCGCGGCACACTGGCGCTGGATACCCGGCGTATTGTTGCCACGGAGATCGTCCTGCGCGCCGATCTCCCGGTGGCAACAGAGGGGGAGAGCAGCGATGCGCCCGCCGCCGTGCCCGTGACGGCGGAAGCGTCCATTGTCGGGGTCGCTACCGAGGTCAAGCCGGACACCAGCGCGTTTGTCATGGAGGTCCGGCAGGTCTACGGTCTCGTTCCCAGCCAGAGCGCCGTGAATGTCAGCATCGGCAAAGGCGCGACGCTCCGCTCACTGCGCGGCGGCGTCATCACCGCCGCCGATCTGTACGCCTCGCTAAAGCGCGCGGGGGTTCAGGTGGAGGCCGCAGGTACCTTCGATCCGATCACCGCCACCCTGATCGCCTCGCGCGTCACGCTGGGAGAAGGGCCGGTCTCCGCGCCTTCCGCCGCACCGGGAAGCGGAGCGGCGACCAAAGTCAAATAACCGGAAAACGCATTCCAGCAGAGGAACTTTTAAGCCGCGATCGCTTTCGGTTCCCCAGCGATGGTTTCGGCGGTGTGCCCCAGCATTTCGCGGGCGTGCTGGAGGACCGTGTCGGTCAGGCGCGCGCCGCCCAGCATACGCGCAAGCTCCTGAACGCGCCCTTCGCCGGTGAGCGGGGCGACACTGACTCTGGTGCGGCCCTTCTCGGTGTGCTTCTCGATGAAGAAGTGACGGTCTCCTTTGGCCGCGATCTGCGGCAGGTGCGTGATGCACAGGATCTGGCCCGCGCCGGACAGAGCGGCGAGCTTGTCGGCAAGGACAGTCCCCGTGCGCCCTCCAATCCCCGCATCAATCTCGTCAAAGATAAGAGTGGGAACGCTGTAGGTGCGGGACAGAACGGACTTCATCGCAAGCATGATGCGGCTGATCTCGCCGCCTGATGCGATCTTTGCCAGCGGCTTCAGCGGCTCACCGGGGTTGGGCGAGATCAAAAACTCCACTTGATCCGCGCCCTGAGCAGTCGGGGGGCGTGGTTCGATCGCCACACTGAACCGAGTGGCGGTCATGGCAAGGTCGGCAAGCTCTTTGAGGATCGCATCCGAAAATGGCTTCGCGGCTTTCTGACGCGCTCTGGTCAGTTTCGCGGCCTGGGCCGAAAGCTTCTCCGCCGTCTTCCCTGCGATCTCCTGCAGTTCGACGATACGCGTTTCGGCATTCTCCAGGGTTTCCAGCCGCACCGCGATCTCCTCGCGGTAGCGCAGCACCTCGTCCAGGGTATCGCCGTACTTCTTTTTGAGCGTTTTGAGTGTGTCCAGCCGCGTCTCGATCTCTTCCAATCGTTCCGGGTTGAACTCGATGCCGTCGCGGTAGGTGCGGACCTCGCGGGCGGCATCCTCGGCCACAAAGAGCGCGTTGTTCAGGGCTTCGAGCAAGGGAGCAAGCCGCTCGTCCAACCTTGCGGCATGCTCGATCTCCGCTGCCGCCGTGGTCAGCCCCTCCAGCGCCCCGCCCGTCTCCGCGATTCCTGTTCCGACACTGCCCCTGCCTCCACGCCCTGAGGTCGCCGAGGTCGCCGCCCCGCCATGCAGGGCAGCATAGGCGGACAGCGCGGCGGCATGGAGCTTCTCCGCACTCGCGAGCCGCATCTGCTCCGCAAGCAGTGCGTCCTCTTCAGCGGCAAGGGGGTTCGCGGCGTCAATCTCGCCCTGCTGGAAGGAGAGCAGATCAATGGTGCGGGCGCGCTCGCGGGCATCCTGCCGCAGAGTGGAAAGCTCGCGCGCGGCGGCGGCGGCCTCTCCGGCAGCTTTCGCGACCGCGGTCTTAAGAACGGTGATTTCCGGCCCGCACCACGCATCCAGGATCTCCGCATGCCGCTGGGCATCCAGAAGCGACTGATGCTGGTGCTGACCGTGTATGTCCACCAGGGCATCGCCGACGGCTTTGAGCGTTCCGACAGTTGCAGGCCGCCCGTTGATACGCACCGACGATTTGCCGGTGGCCGAGAGTTCGCGGGACACGATCAGCAGGCTGTCTTCGGCCTCCAGTCCCGCCGTCTCCATGGCCGCTTTCAGGCGGATGTCCGTGTCGTCAATGGTGAATACCACCTCCACACGGGCTTTATCCGCCCCGTGACGGATGGATTCTGGCCCGGTGCGCTCGCCGAGCGCCATACCCAGCGCGTCGAGAAGGATGGATTTGCCCGCGCCGGTCTCCCCGGTAAGCAGGTTCAGGCCCGGCCCAAAGGACAGGCGTAGTTTTTCCACGAGCGCAAAGTTTTCAACGGAGAGTTCGGTCAGCATGGCGGCGGCGTTTCCCCCGCTATTTTACCCCCGGCGGCATCCCTGCTGCAAAAGGTTGTTTGACGGGGCAGCGAGAAGATCGCAAACCCCTATCGCTGCCACCCCCGAAAGGACGGGTGGCAGCGATAGGGGCGAGAACCCCGCTAGGGAGCGTTCGTCCCTTCGCGTCCGTAGCTGTCCTGGAGTCGGACCACATCGTGAAGATGCGGCGTGGAAACCTCCAGAACATCGGTATCCTCGACCCCCTCGATCGTGTGGATCTCGCCGGGCAGGTTGCGCCACTGGTACCCCTCCCCCGCTTCCGTGATCGTCAAATGATCCACATCCGACCCCTTGGTAATCAAGAGACGGCCTTTGAGGAGGTAGCTGGTCTCATCCTTCTCGTTGTGATACTGCAGGGAGAGTTTCTGCCCTGTATTGACGTGTATGATCTTGCCGACATACTGATCGGTCCAGGCATACCAGATTTCGTAGCCCCAGGGCTTGTCCACACGCACCGGGAGGTCTTCAGGTTTTATGTCCATTGTTCCGACGGGTCCTTTGGTTTTTACAGTTCAAACACAGAGCGTTTATTCGTCCGTCCATTATCGCCCTCGGAGCGGGGGGAGGTCAAGAGCGCGGACTGCCCAGGGCAGGGCGGACTGTAGCTGCCGCTTCTGTACCTCACGGACACGTGGTGCGCCCGGAGGGGGTGGTGTTCCAGCCCGGTAGGCCCAGAAGCCGGACAACAACGCCGCGAATCCACCCCCTCCGGGCAGAAGCGTCTCCGGCAGAATGCCCGTCTCACTGTGCAGACTGGAAAGCCAGCCCGCAATATCCAGATCGCGGTTACCGATGCACACCCAGTTCCAATCCACCAGCACTGCCTCCCCGCTGCCGGGGCGAAAGCAGACGTTATCGCTGCGGACATCGAGGTGCAGCAGATCCTCCCCGGCGAGCGGCGCAACGGCTTCAGCGGCAATCAGTGGGGGCAGAGCCGCTTCGAGCCAGGCCCGCGAGCAAAGGCCGAGCGACAAAAACGGCGACGGCTCGGTCGCAACCCGGTGCCAGCTTGCGAAATTCGCCCGGTCGTCCTCGATGCGTTCCAGCGCAAACGGGATTCGGTGGCGTGATTCACGGACACTGGCAAGGGCCGCGAGTGTGGACTCCACCTGTCCCGGATTCCAGGGCGGGGGCCAGTGGGATTCCGAAAGATCCTCCAGCACCAGAAACGGCTCATCGCTATCGTCGTGCCAGGCCAGCCGTTCCGCGAGGAACGCGGACCCAGCGAGCGCGTCGTAGACCCGGGCTTCGATGCGCAGCCATCGCGCGGTGTGGTCGGTTGTCGCAGCCTTGACAAAGACACGGTTTCCGTCCTCCAGTGCGATTCGCAGGCGGCGCGCGGGGGTGTAACCGCCGCCGATCGGGGTGGCGCGGACAACCCGTTTCCCTAAAATGCCCTCAAGGGTCTGGCGGAGACGGCGGGGGAGCACGGCGCTATCAGTCGAGGTTTCTAAGGCTTCAGGGGGCATGGTCGGCAGCAATCCGCTCGCCATAGTGCCATTTGGAGCGGATCTTCTGATAAAAGTTCGGGCCGCCCACACTCAGTACTTTGACCCGGTGCGGCGACCGCCGTATCACCACCGCATCGCCGGGATACAGCGGTGTCTCGATCTGACCATCCACGGAGACCACTGCGCCATCGCCCTGGCTGCTATGGGCCTCGACGGTCAGATGGACGGTTTCGGTGTCGGGAATCACCAGGGCACGAGCATTGAGCGTGTGCGCGCAGATCGGCGTGATAATCAAGCCAGGTACCGAAGGATGGACAAGCGGTCCGCCCGCGGAAAGCGAATACCCGGTGGACCCGGTGGGCGAGGCGACAATCACGCCGTCGGCGGCATAAGTCGCCAGCAGGTCGCCGCCGATCCGAGCGGTGATGTGCACGATACGGACCGCGCTGCTCGCGACCACCATATCGTTCATGCCCAGCAGAGAGTCCGGGAGCGTGCACTGGCAGCTTGCGTCGTCGGGGGCATTGTCGCCGCGAATCACCTGTCCGGCAAGCATCATCCGCTCCTCGACAATCGCGCGGCCTTCCAGAGCGGCATCCACGGCGGAGAATAGGTTATCGGGCGGGGCCTCGGTGATGAACCCGAAATGTCCAAGATGAATCCCCAGGATAGGGGTGCCGTGCGGCGCGACCAGGCGAGCTGCGGCGAGCAGAGTGCCATCCCCACCGAAGACCACTACGAAGTCCGTCTCCGCGATCTCGTTGTCGAGCGCGGGAGCGCAGCCCGCCTGCCCGATCCGCTCGGCGACCAGTTCGCGGGCGCGAACGGCTACCCCCCGCTCGCGCAGGGTCGCCGT
>JACMJB010000270.1 GCA_014380815.1 Armatimonadota bacterium | reverse complement strand
CCGAAAACATCAGGTTCTGGTACTGGAATTTTTTGCGGAACGGGGCGGTTGGCTTGACATCTGACAGCAGGCGGATGCCCTCCTCGCGCGTCAGGACTCCACTGATCCAGGCAAGATCAACCCGCGGCAGTCCGGAGTCATGGCACATCAGATCACGGATCGTGATCTTGGCATCGGCTTCGGGGTCCTGAAGCTTAAAGTAGGGAAGCACTTTTTTCGGCGAGTCTTCCAGCGAGAGCTTGCCATCATCCTGACTGAGGAGAACCGACGCCGCGGTGAACGCTTTGGACGATGAACCAATAGCAAAAAGTGTGTCCGGGGTCACTGGCTTCTGCTGCGCGACATCGCGCAGACCCAGCCCCTTGAGGTAGATGACCTTGTCGTCCTGCACGATCACCAGCACGGCACCAGGAACCCCCGCTGCCAGTCGCTTCTTTTCCAGTGCTGCCTCCATCGCGGCGAGCCGCATGGCAAGCGATTTTTGCGGCGGTGCCGCCGCCGCGGGTTTTGTCACTGTCTGCGGTGCGTGACCTTGGCAGGGCGGCGCCAGCACCAGCGCGCTCGGTAAAAGCGCCGCCGCGGCAGCAAAGAAGATGGCGGGGCGAAAATGGCGCCCGGAGATCGAAGAGGAGAGCATCTTGTTCATGGCGAGGATACGACCCATTTGAGGTTTCTTTGGTTGCGGGCTATTTCTCCAACTGCTCCAGGTAAGCGACCAGGAGGCGAGCGAGCGTTTCGGGCGCATCCCGGTGCATGATTTCGTAGCCATGGGAGTTTTCCGCCGGGAAAGCCAGCGTCACCGGGCGAGCGCATTGTCCGTGCGAGGCCGCGCAGGAGGCATCGGACCCCCCTCTTGTCAGCGCCTGCCAGTGCAGCGGGGCGATGCCGGACGATGCCGCCGCCGTGTCCAGAAGATCAAGGTCCAGAGGCGAGGTCGTGGAGTAGGAGTCCGACACCCAGACAGTTGGCGTAGCATTAAGCGGGACCGGAGCATCCGGGGTGGAGGGTCCGATCTCCAGTGCGATACAGATCTCCGGACGCATTGCCTGCAGCAGGTACAGCGCTCCTTCACCGCCGACTTCCTCGGCAGTGGTCGCCACAAACAGAACCTGGCTCGCGGCACTTTTACGGTTGGCCCTGCCCAGCAGTTCCAGCGCGAGGAGCCAGGCAACCAGGTCCGCTCGGTCATCCAGAAAGTAGGAAGCGACAAGCTGACCGTCGCCGATCTCGGTCACCATGCGCCGGCTGGGGGCGAGGACGATTCGGGAGCCGGGACGCACGCCCAGTGATTGAAGCTGCGGGGCCGTCAGGCCGGTGATGACGGTGCTCATCTCCCAGGTGATTGCCCGTCCGTCGCGAGCCTGCTGGATTGCGGAAACCGGGGAGGCCGTGTGGATGGATCCAAACGAAAGGATACCAGGAATCACCGCGCCGTTTCTGCCGAAGATGCTGACCGGTCCCTCCCCCCATTTCCAGGGGTGCGCGCCGCCGAGGGGGCGCACCAGGAGTGCCCCGTCGGGCAGGATGCCCGACACCAGCAGCGCGATCTCGTCCAGGTGCGCGGTGACCACGATTCGCGGAGTTCGTGGGATCGAGGCGCCAGGCACGCCCGAAAGAAGGTTTCCTTTCGCATCCACCTCCGATGCGCAGCCGAGAGATGTCAACTGACGGGCGACGAAGTCGCGAACCGGCCCCTCCAGACCAGGCGGGCCAGGAAGGGCAACCAGAGAAGACAGGAGCGAAAAGGGACTTGGGAGTGTCGGCATCGTTGCCGTTATTGTACGGTCCTCAATGCTTGGTTGTCACGGGAACCGCGCGGCGAAGCCCGGTCTCGCTCAGCAACGTATGGAACTGCGCCGAAGGGATGATGGAGAACGGCACTTTCATCAGCCCGGCGACCCGACCCGCCGTTACCAGCGAGGAGATCGCGGCGATGTCTAGCTCCTGAATGTTGGTGAGGTCTATCACCAGCGCGCCGGGTTTTTGCCCGATCGCTGTAAATACGGCGTCCCGGAACGGCAGGATCGTGGACAGGTCCAGTGCCCCGGAAACGCGGAGCACCAGGGTATCTTTTTCCCGCTCCTGCTGAAGTCGCAGCTCGGAAAGCCCCCCCTCCGAGGCAGGGTTGGGGGCCGACCGAGGCGTTTCCGGTGTGGGTCTTTCGGGCGAAGCGGCGCTTCGGATGCTGCCAGACTCAGCCAACGGCCCATGGACTGGAAGAAACTCGCCGCGGCGCTTGCGGCGCCCGCGACCGTCGGAGCGGGGCGAAGCGCGAAAGATTCCATCGTTGACCATGATCATCGTCATAATTAGCAGCTCCCTCAAGGGACGTTGTGGGGAGGGAGGGCAACTAGTATGCCGGGAAGGGGTTTGACCCTGAATTCCCGTATTTTTGCCAGCAGGCTCTTTCCCAGCGCCTGCCTGATAAAATTATTTCAGCGTGGAGCGGTCCTGAGCGCGAAACTTGCAGGGCATCAGGTACAACACACGAACGTGAAGGGACGCAAGAACCGATGAGCAGATGGCAGGGGGTTCTAAAGGCGGCAGCGCCGGTGACCGCGCTGGTTGTTCTCGCAGTCGGGGCACGAATGCTTCCGTCGGCGCTTGGAAAGAACGACGCAGCGGAGGAAGAGACGCCCCCCTCCGTTGTCGCCCCACCCAAACGGGCACCAAGCGCCTCCAAGCCTCCAAAGCGCAAGGCCGCACCTGGCCCGCGGATCGCGGATGCCAAAACACAGGCGGCGTTGCAGAAGGTGGTTCAAGGCCAGCTTGCCGCATTCGCGAAGGATGATTTCGCAGCCGCTCTCCGTTACTCCGCTCCTGACTTTCGCCGTACCTGGTCGCCGGAATCCTT
>JACMJB010000269.1 GCA_014380815.1 Armatimonadota bacterium | reverse complement strand
GCGTCTACGCGGGGCCAGGCGGCCCAAACCTCCGCCTGCAGACCCTCGCTCTCTGCCGATTCCAGAGGCACATAACACATTCCCGGTGTGGGATTCCTTCCAAAGGTTGCGGGCGTCAGCAGTATCCCGTTGCCAGCCGCGACGAGAACCGCGCAGTTCTGCTGTGCCTCGCGATGAGAGACGCGCGGCACAAACCCTGCTGCCTGACACGCCGCCAGAACACGGTCGTAATACGCGGGATAGTCTGAGCGTGGGTGCAACACAAATGTTTCCCCCGCTAGTGCCGCGAGCGTCACCGAATCCAGGACTGCCAGCGCATGGTTTTCCGGCAGAAGGACTGACAGCGGCTCCCGGTGCAGGCATGCCCGGTGCAGTGTCGGCTCGTGCGGCGCTTCATCAGTGAAGGCGAGGTCCGCGTGACCGAGGAGCAGCGCTTCCAGTTGCGCCGCGCTGCGCATCTCCAGAAGGTCAATCCGTATATCGTGGTAGCTCCCTCGAAGCCCGGACAGAATGCCGGGTAAAACGGTCAGAAAAGACAGCGGTGAATACACGATCCGTATCTGTCCCACTGCCCGCCGGATCGCGGCCTGTATCGTTTCTGTCGCCATCTCGGAGCGTGCCAGCACCGCTTGCGCCTCCGCCACGAAGATCTCGCCAATCGGTGTCAGCGAAACGCGCCGTGTGGTGCGCTCGAAGAGCCGTGCTCCCAGCCGCCGCTCCGTTTCCGCGACAAGGCGGGTCAGGGGTGGCTGCGAGACATGCAGACGCTCCGCCGCGCGTCTGTAGTTCAACTCCTCCGCCAGTACCACCAAGCAGCGAAGCTGCCGAAGCTCTATGGAATCGTCCAAAATAGTGCCTGCGGAGCATCAATCAATGGTTTGGTATCCTGCTCGGCGATAGATTTTGATCCGCTAAGGCAGTATGGGGTCGGCTCACCGATCCCCTGTTTTTGGGGAAGCCCCCAAAAACACCGCGGGGTCGGCGGTCCAACTGGACCGCCGACCCCTACGCGCCGGTGAGGCTCGCCCCTGGGCATCATTCATGACCCTGACAGGCCGAGCCTAAGAGCTAAAACTAGCCCGCGAGACCCACCGGGAGGAAACTACTATAAGCCATGTAGCACCACCTCCCCTTTCTTGAGATGCCTTTATTATACGGGGATACCCAGGCGTGGTCAAGCAGGCGGCTCAGTGGCGGGCAGGGCTGTTTCAACATGGACGGTAAAGCGGCGGTTCGCGATAGGGGAGTCATTGAGGAGCAGGTCCACGAAATGGACTCCTGTCTCCTCCAGAGGGAGATTGCGCAGTTCCACGATCACGTCATGGACCGCGAGCGGGTCTGTAAACCGGGTCCTATCCTGCATCTTGAAGATCTCCCGTCCGCTTGGCGCGGTGATGCGGAAGATGAACGACCAGGTACCACGGCCACTGGTCAGCGATGCCATCAGGAACATGCGCGGGTGAACGGCGGGGATCTGGGGGGCGACGATGCTGTTGAACAAGCCGACCAGGGTTTTGTTGCCAGATCGCTTGTCCTCCACCACCACGTCACAGATCACCAGCGCCACGCAGAGAGGGCGTTCCAGCGGTGTCTCCTGCGGAAGCCAGTAATTGTCCTCCGAAAGGGGCATGGCACATCGTACCATACCCTCCCGTGCTTGACGCTTCCGCACCCGGACGGTATGTCGGCTATACCAGGAAGAGCCAGGAAGAACGCGCACTTATATCGCTTCCCGCTGCCTGCACGCTGCCTGGTCGCCGCAGCATCTACTCCTCCCAGCAGATTGGAACCGCAAAAGTTTCTGGCACTATAGGCGAGGAAGGAGCGACACTCTAACAGGTCAACTGTCCCACGCCGGGTGCGTAGGCAGTCAATGCAGCGATTGTGCGCAAATCCGCAGCAGATAGAGATCCATCCGTTCGGGTGTCGCGAACGTCTCGCCATCCATTATCCAGCGTCGCCACCCAGCATTCGGACCGCGGAGGCAGTCACGCGGCGGTGCTGGTATTCTCGCACAACGCAGCCGAACTCCTGCACGGAGACGCTGGACGGGTTCGAGCTATCCTTATGATCGGTCGGCATTGCTGTTCTGCAGGGATAGACGCAGCGCGCGGCGCTTTTCTTCGGTCGTGGCGTGAAAAAACACCGCGCCGGGCGAGTCGCCCGGCGCGGTGTTTTTCTAACTTAACGGCTTGTGCGTTACGCCTTCTTGGCGCAGCACGCACCGCCCTTGCAGCAAGACGCGCCGGGCGCGCAGCACGAGGTGGCAGCGGCTACCCGCTTCACGATTCCCTTCCCGGCATCCTTCTTCTTGCCCGGCGCGCAGCAGGCCGACGCCTCGACGCAACAGGCGGCACTGGGGGCACAGCAGCTGGCCCTCGGCGCGGTGGTGGGCGCGGCAACGGCGGAGGCCGCGACGAGAAGAGGGACGGCGATCAAGCCACCGAGGAACTTAATGAGATGCATTCTATTCTCCTGAACTGAAAAAGGGATCTACTGGAACGCGCCTGCCCGAAAGCGGACACGTGTATGACGATGAAACGGGTGGTCAGGAGAAAAGGGGGGGACCACGGGAGAAGCGGAGAAGGCATGGTGGGCCACGTGGCGCGGCGACGTTCTCCGGGCGCGGATGCGCCGCGAGTGCAGCGGATCTCAAGACGGGCAAGGCGATGGGCAAAGCCGGCAAAAGAACCGCCGCGAAGTCGCTGCGCGGAGCCGCAGTGAGCATGGCCGAGAGACTCGCTGCCTTCCCTGCCGCCTTCAGGTCACAGCAGCAGCGGGTTTCCAGCGTTTCGAGAACGGTGGTGTGTCGCTCGGGCGCGTTTGCGAGGCAGCAGGGGCGAAGCGGTGGGGCGTCCGGTGTGGGGGACGGAAGCGCCGGCATCACCGCTCCCGAGAGACGGCACACCAGAATCGGCGCGGCGGGGGCCGGCGTGACTCCGGTCGCCAGGAGCAAGATCACTGCGGTCACCAGAGCTAATGCGCGTCGCGAAAGCATCAGACGTATTGTATCGCTTACAAGGGCCGGGATTCGGAAACGATATAAATCTTTACCTCTCCGGGCCGGGCGACAAACTCCGGCTGACGCCTGCGAAACGCGGCGATATGCGGGGCCTCAAAGTGCGCGGAAAGCTGCTCCTGCGATTCCCACTCCTCGAAAAGGTGGAACAGGCCGGGGTCCGTAAAGTCGGGCGAGAAGGTGTAGGAGATACAGCCTGCCTCTTTCCGCGTTTCCGCCATGACCTCGGACATCGCCTCGACGGCAACCGCGTGCGCTTCCGGCTTCACGTGAATAAGCCCCGCGACAATCAGCATAAACCAGGCCTCCAAAAAATAGTCTCGCCGGATCGTTCGGCAAGGGCAGAGAAAAACCCTGCGTTCGGTTCCGTCGTTGATCGCCATTCTTCAGAGTGGGCCGGTACCTACGCATGTGCGGCGGTGGCATAAGTAAGGAGGCGTTCGCGGTCGTCGTCGGACAGATCCTCGACGGTTTTGAACTGCTCGCGGTATAAGTCCTGGTAGAGACCGGGCCGGTTCACAAGAACGGTGTGTGTCCCGAAGTCCACGATGCGGCCCTCGCTCATGACCAGGATTCGGTCGGCGTTCAGGATGGTGGACAGGCGGTGTGCGATGACAAAGTTGGTGCGGCCCTCCATCAGATGCCCCAGTGCCGCCTGGACATTTGCCTCGGTGTGCGAGTCGAGCGCGGAGGTGGCATCGTCGAGGATCAAGATGCGGGGGTTGGCCAGGATGGCGCGCGCAATCGCCATGCGCTGCTTCTGTCCGCCGGACAGCTTGATACCATCCTCGCCGATCTTGGTCTCATAGCCATCCGGCAGGCTCATCACAAACTCGTGCAGGTCCGCAGATCTGGCGGCGGAGATCACCTGATCGGTGGTGGCATCCTTTTTCCCGTAGCGGATATTCTCTTTGAGAGAGACCGAGAACAGGATCGTCTCCTGCGCGACCATGCCGATGTGACGGCGCATGGTTTCCAGGCGGACGTTGCGAACATCGTGACCGTCCACGAGAACATGGCCCGCATTGACATCGTAGAACCGTGCCAGCAGGTTGACAATCGTGGATTTGCCCGCGCCCGATGGTCCGACAATGGCGATGATCTCGCCAGGGTTTACCTTGAACGAGACATCGTGGAGCACCGGATGGTCGGAGTCATACCCGAACGTCACATTCCGGAACTCGACCTCGCCTCGAACTGACGGCAGGTGGACGGCATCGGGAGCATCCACGATTTCGGGCCGCGTGTCCAGAGTCTCGAAGACGCGCTCGATGGCAGCATTCGCCCACTGTAACTGGACGTTGAAGTCCACGATGCGAACGGCGGGGTCGTACAGGTAGCCAAGGTAACCGTAAAACGCGAACAGCGCCCCCGGCGTCATCCCTCGATCTTGAACGATGGTCCCCCCGACCCACAGCACGAGGCCCGTGCCCAGTGCGCGGATCACTTGTGAGGTCGCGCCGAGAAACCGGTTCAGCTTGGTCTGCTGCATTCCCAGTTTAAAGTTGCCAGCGACCGTTTCCATGAAGCGGTCGGTCTCATACCCCTCACGGGCGAACACTTTGACCACGGCGATACTGCCCACTTTTTCCGTCAGTGTGGACATCATCTTTTCCCAGCGCTCCCGAAGCTCGACGGAGACGATCCGGATGCGGCTGAGCAGCAGCTTGTAATTCAAAACGTAAAGCGGCAAAATGAACATCGTGATCAGGGCAAGCTTCCACTGCAGCAGGAACAGCCAGCCGACCACGATCAAAAGCGTCGCGACATCAGTAATCAGATAAACGAAGCCCTGAGTCAGCGCGTATTGGATCACATCAATATCGCCAGTCAAGCGCGCCATGATCTTGCCAGGCTGTCGTCCATCGTAGTAGGCAAGGGAAAGGCGCTGCAGATGCCGGTAGGACTGAAAGCGCAGATCGAAGATGACGCGCTGACCCAGCCACCCCACCAGATAGTTGAGGGTGAACGACACCAGCCCGCGCACGGCATAGAGGGCAAGCACAGCGAAAAAGATAACCACCAGAAGCCGCTCATCCCGGTTCGGGATGGCGGCATCAATGACCTGTTTCTGAAAGAGGGGCATCGGGATCGCGGACAGCGTAACCGCGAACATCAGCGCGACACTCAGCCCGACACGGAACCGATATGGTTTCAGGTATTGCAGCAGTCGCTTGTAATTTTCCATGCTTTGCGTTTCGCCCTTGATTCTCGCCTTCTCGTGCTGTCGCCGCCGGACACGGTACCTTGATTATCCGACCGTCGCGGCCGTAAGCTCCGCGCGGAACTGCTCGGCGTACAGGGCCGCGTAAATGCCGCCGTGCTGCAAAAGCTCCCCGTGCGTCCCGACTTCTTTGATGACACCCTTCTCCATAACGACGATCTGATCCGCCTTCACGATGGTAGACAAGCGGTGTGCGATCACAAAACTGGTGCGCCCTCGCATCAGGTTATCGAGGGCATCCTGAATCAGCGCCTCGGTCTCGGAGTCCAGGCTGCTGGTTGCCTCATCGAGAACAAGAATGCGCGGATCGGCGAGGATCGCACGGGCGATCGCCATGCGCTGTTTCTCGCCCACGCTCAGCTTGACCCCATCCTCGCCGATCCGGGTCTGGTAACCATCCGGCAGCAGCTCAACGACATGATGAATATTCGCCGCCCGCGCCGCCTCGATCACTTCCTCGTCAGTGGCGTCGAGCTTACCGTAACGCAGGTTTTCGGCGATCGTCGTGTGAAACAGCAGGCTCTCCTGCAGCACGACCGAGATCTGGTCCCGCAGTGACTTCAAATTGACCCCGCGGACATCGTGCCCGTCCACGGTCAGCCTGCCCTTCGTCACATCATAGTGCCGTGACAGGAGATTGATCATCGTCGTCTTGCCGGATCCGGACCCGCCGACAAACGCGATCAGCTGTCCTGGTTCGATCTTGAGATTGACATTCTTGATAACGTACTGCTCCGGCTCATAGGCAAACCAGACATCATCGTAGTGGATCCGCCCCTCGATCTTGGGGATCGGTGGCGCGGTGGGATCGTCCACCACGGAGGGCTTCGTGTCCAGCATCGTGAAAATCCGGTTGAGGCCCGTTTGCGTCCGCGCGATCTGGTCGTTCAGCTGGATCAGGCGCACGGTCGGTGCATACAGGTAGTTGGTCGCGTAGATCAGAAAGGCCACCAGATCCCCGAGCTCGAATCGCCTGTCTATGACCGCCTTGCCGCCGACACATAAAATGACCGCCGTTCCGATCGCGCTGATAAACTCCGCTCGGGCAAACAGGGCAGTCCCCATCCGGCTCTGATTGACGTTCAGATCCAGATTATCGCGGTTAAGGCTCGTGTAAGCACGCACCTCGGACCGCTCCTGGGCATACGATTTGACGACCTGGACCCCGGCTAGCTTCTCCTGCAGATCGGAATAGATCACCCCCCTCAGGTCGGAGATCTTCCCCGCGTTCTCGGCGAGTTTTTTTCGGGTCAGGTAGTAGTTCGCCACATAGATCGGATAGACCGACAGCGCAAGCAGGGCTAGCTGCCAGTTCTGCCGCAGCATGATTGCGACAACGCCGATCAGCGTCGCGGAATCGGCAAGGCTCTGCACAAAGCCGCCCGTAATCAACTGGTTGACCTGGCCCACATCATTGACGATCGTGGCGACCAGCTTGCCCGTCAGCGACTTCTCGAAAAACCCCTGCGAAAGCGACTGGAGGTGGGCATAGAGCTTGCGGCGCGTGTCGTACATGAACCGCTGCCCCAAAAACGTGACGGTGACATTCAGAAAATAGCCCGTCACGCCGCTGACGATGCTGAGGCCCAGGATCTGCGCAAAGACCAGGGGGAAGTTGACCGGGCGTGGGCGCGCCGGATCGAGGTTGTTGATAAAGTCGCCGATGATACGCGGGACAAGCAGAGCGAGAACCGCATTCGCAATCGTGAGGACACCGACAAAAACCATCGTCCGCGCGTAAGGGCGCAGCTCACGGAGAAATCTCAGGGCAAGATTCATCTTGCATTTCCTTAATCGTGCCACGCGGCTGCTTGCTGCCGCGCTCGGCATCGTTTCTGGCGATGTTCATTGTACCACGGGGTTTCCGTTCGTTAATCACGGTACTATCGGGCCGCCGCTGCCCGGTGGATCGTGACACAAACAGGTCGAAGTACCCACGACCCGCGGTTCGCGTGTCCGGTAAAATGAAAAGCACATGGAAGGCAGCGTGCTGATCACGGGGGGGACCGGGTTCATTGGCGGAGCGTTCGCGCGGCACCTGCTGACACGAACCGATATCGCCGTCCGCCTGCTGGGGCGGAACTTCGGGAAATCCGCCGACCTGGTGGCGCTTGGGGGCCGTCCGCTGCAAACGGACCTGCGCGATCGGGAAGGGGTGATCGCCGCCTGCGATGGCGTGGACACCGTGTTCCATATCGGGGCGCTTTCCGCGCCCTGGTCACCGGGCGGCAGGCGCGACTTTTATAATGTGAACGTCCTTGGGACAGAGAACCTGCTGGAAGGCTGTCGGCGCGCTGGGGTCCGTCGCCTGGTATATGTTTCGTCACCGAGCGTCGTTTTTGGGGGGGCGGACCACCGAAATCTTGCCGAGGACGCCCCGTACCCGCAGCACTTTGCATCGGCTTACTCCTGGTCCAAAAAACTCGCCGAGGACCGCGTCCGGGCTGCCGGGCAGGCAGGTATTCACACGATCATCCTGCGCCCCAAAGCCGTCTTCGGTCCGGGAGACACCTCGCTTTTGCCACGCCTGATCGCCGCCGCGCGGGCCGGGCGACTTCCGCAGATCGGCGACGGCACCAACGCCGTGGACCTGACCCCGGTTGAAAACGTCGTCCACGCCCTGTGCCTGTGTCAAACCGCGCCGCCAGAAGCGTGGGGCCATACCTTCACCATCACGGGCGGCGAAAGCGCCCTGCTCTGGGACGTGATCCGCTGTGTACTGCGAGCGCTGAAGATACCAGACCCCCGGCGCCAGATCCCGCTTCGCGTCGCGCTCCTTGCGGCGGGTCTGATGGAGGTGCGCGCTGCTGTCACGAAAAAAGAGCCTTTGCTGACCCGATACTCCGCGCTGATCCTTGCCCGAACGCAAACCTACGATATTTCCGCCGCGCGCCGTTCTCTCGGCTACGCCCCGATCCGCTCGCTCGCCGAGGGGATCGAGCGGACCATCGCCGCGCTCAAGCAGGACGCTGCCCGGGAAGAAGTGGAAGAAATGCCGGTTCATGCCGCGTGACCCTGCCACAGCCGCGGCAGTGACCTGCCGCATCTTCAGCACGGGCTATTGCCTCGCCTCTGAGCACCACGTTCTTCGAGGTGGAGGGCGCGTGCCGATGCGCTGCCATGCGCTTGTCGCTCTGCTGGAACACCCTGTGGCGGGCTTTCTGCTGTTCGATACCGGTTACTCACAGCGCCGGATGCAGGAGGCCATTCGGCAGTTTCCGTACCGTCTGTACCGCCACGCCGCCCCGTTCTTCACCACGCCCGATGAGTCCGCCGCGGCTCAGATTTCCCATCGGTTCGGGTTCGCGGCGCGGGCGGTCCGCACCGTGATCCTGAGTCACTTCCACCCGGACCACCTTTCTGGTCTCGGCGATTTCCCCCAGGCCCGCGTGGTTGCGAGCCGAGAGGCCTACGCCGCGATTGCGGATCGGCGGGGGGTCTCCGCACTGGCACGCGGCTTTCTGCCGGATCTGCTTCCTTCCGGGTTTACGGATCAGGCGGACCTGCTTCCCTCCGGCTTTACGGGGAAGCCGCTGCCGCACCTGGGACCCACTCACGATCTGCTGGGCGACGGTCTTTTGCGTCTGGTATATCTGCCCGGCCATGCCCACGGGCAGATCGGCCTTCTGGCGGCGACGCACAGCGGGCCGGTTTTCTTTGTCGCCGATGCCGCCTACACGCGCCGGAGCATCCGCGAAAACCGACCGCCGCACCGAGTCACCAATCTATTCACCGAGGGCGAAGATCGAGTCGCGGAAACGCTCCGTCGGCTGCATGATTTTGCGCGCGAGCGGCCCGATGTCGTCCTGGTCCCGACCCATTGCCCTGAAGCCTTCGAGGAGCTGGTCAATGGCAAATAGCGCCGCGATGGGGACTGTTCTGGTCACTGGCAGCCGCGCCCCGGTCGCCCTTGCGCTTGCAAGAGTGCTCACGGAAGCGGGGATTTCCGTTTTCACTGGCGACAGCCTGCGCCCGGCGCTGTGCCAATTCTCCCGCGCCCCTCTCGCCGACCTTCCTCTGCCGCCGCCCCGGTTCACCCCTCCGGAGGAGTTCGCCGCGAGGATCGCCGAGATCGCCGTCCGGCACGGCATAGAATGCATCGTCCCGACCTGTGAGGAGACCTTCTCTCTTTCTGCCGCCGCGCCGTATCTTCAATCGGTCGCCGGGGTTCGTGTCTTCTGTCCGCCGATGGCAACTCTGGAAACGCTCCACAACAAGGGTTCCTTTGCCCGCTTCGCGGATGGTCTGGGGCTGAACATGCCGGAGACGCACCCGGTCTTCCCGGGCTGCACCGCCTTCGATCGGGAAGGAGTGCTCAAGCGAACGCACTCGCGGTTTGGGGAGCATATCCGCCGCCTGCCTGCGGGGGAGACGCCGCTGCTGCGTCCGCCGTTTGACGATCCTGCTGCCTGGATCTGGCAGGCCTGGGTGTCCGGAAGGTCTGTCTCCTCGTACAGCCTGTGCGTCGCGGGAGATGTCCGCTGCCATGTCGCTTATACGACACCGTACACACTGGACGGTGGCGCGGGCGTCTTCTTCGAGTCAGTGGAGGGCGTCGCTTCGCTCCTTGCCGCGCGCCGAATCGCCGAGGAGACCGGTTACACGGGTCAGCTTTCCCTTGACTTCATTGAGGACGTAGACGGGACACTCTGGCTGATCGAATGCAATCCCCGCGCCACCATGGGGCTTGCCCTGTTTGCCCGGGAACCCGGCTTCAACCTGGCATGGCGAGATGCCCTATTTCCCGGCGAATCGCTGTCCCTGCCACGGCTTCTCGCCAAGCCCGGGAGGAACGCTCAGGTACGCCTCGCAACACTGCTCTGGGGAGGGCGGAACCGTGCGCCGGGCCGCTCCTGGAGTCGGTGGGCAAGAGACCTGACCACCGCCCCCGATGTCCTCGTCGTGCCCGGTGACCCCGGCCCGCTTGTGGGGCAGGGGCGTGTGCTTGCCGCCTGCCGGAAGCAGGCCCGCGCCCTTGGCATTTCCCTGACCGCTTTCACCACGCGCGATATGGAATGGAACGGACCGGAGGACGCCCGAACTGTCGCCAGATCCCGGTCGCTCCCGCCGCTGCTCGAAACCTTTCCGGAACTCGCCGAGCACTTTCCCTGGACCCCGCTGCTGACCGCGCAGGCATCGCCGGTCACGCCCGCGCCCGCTCTCTCCCGCTCTGGCGGGGCGGATGTCTGGATCAAGCGCGATGACCTGGTCTGCGGTCAGTACGGCGGCAACAAGGCACGGAAGTTTGAGTGGATCCTTGGCGACCTGCGCGCAAAAGGGCACACGGAGCTATGGACTGTCGGTGGACTTTGCAGCAATCATTGCGCGGCAGCGGCGGTCTACGGCAGGGCTGTCGGCATTGCGGTGCGGCTGTTCTTTGTGCCCACGCCGCTGGATGCCGAGGAGCGGGACCTGCTCCGGATGGAGGCGGCACTGGGCGCCACGCTCGCAATGCTGCCGCCCTCCGTCACCGATCTGCCGCGTCTTCTCGGCCACGCTCTGCAAAGACCGTACCTGGTCGCGCCCGGCGGCTCGAGTGTCGCGGGGGTATTGGGATACGTGGATGCCGGGATCGAGCTTTGCGCCCAGATCCGCCGGGGTGAATGTCCGCATCCCGACATCCTCTATATCGCGGCGGCCTCTCGTGGGACCGTGCTTGGTCTTGCCATGGGACTGCGCCTGAGCCAGATGAACCCTCTGCCGCGTATCGTCGCCGTGGAAACCGTCACGCCCGGGTGGCAGCGTGCCCGCGCTCTGCTCCCGACCCCTTCTCTTGCCCTCCGCCGCCTCCGAAAGCTTTCGCCCGCCGCGCGCCACCTGCTTCCCGGCACGATTCGCGCCCTGGGAATCGAGCGAGATCGCCGCTTCCAGAGCCTGCCGCTCGGAGTGGTCAGCCAGGAAATCACCGAGGCGCTGACGGCGGCTCCCGCCGAGGCAGGAATCACGCTCGATGCCCACTTTAGCGCCAAAGCCTACGCTGCGCTGCGCGCCGATCTCGAATCGGGGGAGATGAAAGGCAAGACCGTGCTGTTCTGGCACACGCACGGCGGGATCCCCGATGAAACCCGCGATAGACTGCTGACTGCCGCGCCGCCGCTTCCCGAAGCGGTCGCCCGCGCCGCCGCGCTTGCGCTCGGGGAGAAGTCGCCATGAGCGGAACCGTGAAAACCTCGCGTGGGGTCCTGCTTCAGCACTATCTTGGCGCTCGCTGGCGACTTGCCCGCCTGCAAGGGGAGGCGCTCGCTCACTATCAGGACCGGCTCGCACGACAGGTGGTAGTACATGCCGCTGCCCGGTCCCCGTATTACGCCGCCCACTTTGCCGGTTACGACCTCGCCGATTGGCGTTCGCTCCCGATCACGGATAAGCGCGGCATGATGGCAGACTTCACCGCGTTCAACACGCAGGGCGTTCCCGGCGACCTCGCGATGCGGACCGCCCTGCACGCCGAGCAGAACCGGGATTTTCGTCCCCAGGTGCCCGGCACGGATCTGACCGTGGGGTTATCCTCCGGGACTTCCGGTCACCGGGGCCTGTTTCTGGTTGGGCCGCGAGAGCGGGCCGCCTGGGCGGGGGCGCTGCTCGCTCGCGTCCTGCCCGGTCCGCTTCTGCGAAAAGGCGGCTGGCGCGTCGCGCTGTTTCATCGGTCGGGGAGCAACCTTTACCAGAGTCTGGCTAGCCGCGTCCTCTCCTTCTGCTTTTTCGATTTGATGACCCCCCTCGCGGAAGCGGTAGCCGCGCTCAACGAGTCTTCTCCGCACCTTCTGGTCGGCCCGCCGACGCTCCTCTCGCTGCTTGCCGAGGAGAGGCGGGCGGGGCGGCTGCGAATCTGTCCCGAAAAGATAATCTCGGTCGCGGAGGTGCTGGAACCACAGGATGCGGAAAGGATCGCGGCGGCCTTCGATGTCCCCATCGTCCACCAGATCTATCAGTGTACCGAGGGTCTGATCGGGGTCACCTGTGAGAGCGGCGCACTGCATCTTCAGGAAGATATTGTCGCGATCCAGGCGGAACCACTGGAGCCGGGTGCGGCGGAAGGGGGGGGAATGCGCGCCACTCCCGTCGTCACGGACCTGTGGCGGCGGGTTCAGCCGATTCTGCGCTACCGTTTGAACGACGTGCTGACCCTAGCTGCCGAGACGGCTTTGCCCTGCGTGTGCGGGTCACGATTCCGGCGCATCCTGCAGATCGAGGGCCGCTGTGACGATGTGCTGCAGTTCCCCTGCAGCGGCGGGCGAGAGTTGAGATCATTTTTCCCGGACACTCTGCGCCGTGCTGTGCTTCTCGCCGACGCCTGCATCACTGATTACCGTGTCTTGCAGGACACTCCAGGGAGGGTCCGGGTCTATCTGTCCTGCCTGCCTGAATCCGGGTTTGGCACCGCCGCCGCCGCCGTGCGGGCGGGCATCGCGCGCACTGTCGCCTTCCACGGCTGCCGGGCGGAACAGATCGTGGTGGAGCAGGGGCTGCCGCCTGAACCTGCCGCCGGTAAGCGGCGGCGGGTACGTCGCATCTAGCGTAGGACCAGCATCCGCGGCAAAATGGGTCGAACTTCCCAGGACGGGCTGTTATTCCCGGCTTACACTGTAGGAAAAGGAGCGAGCATGAACTCTGTTTCGCCGACATCCGCATCCGCGTCGCTGCCCGTAAAGATCGCGGGACTGGGCCATTACCTTCCCGAGCGACGAGTCACCAGTGCCGAACTCGAAGAGACCCTGGGCCTCAGGCCCGGCTCGGTGTTCCGAACAACGGGCGTCTGCGAGCGCCGCCGGGCCTCTCGCGGCGAAACGAACTCACGCATGGCTGCGGCTGCCGCGCGCCAGGCGCTTGCCAGCGCCGACCGGAAGGTGGGGGAAGTGGATCTGATCCTCGGCGCGTCCGCAAGCCCGGAGCAGATGATCCCCTGCACGGCGGCTCTTGTCCAGCGGGAACTTGACGGACCCGAAGGCCGCAGCGCCTGCTTTGATGTCAACGCTACCTGCCTTTCGTTCGCCGTCGCGCTGCAGGTCGCGGGTTCGCTGATCGCCAGTGGCGCTTACCGCACGATCCTGGTGTTCAGCAGCGAGGTCACCGGGGAGTCCCTGAACCCAAATGAGCCGGAAAGCGCCGCCTTGATCGGCGATGCGGCAGCCGCAGCGGTACTAACCCGGTCGGACGAAAAGGAAGCCAGCCGCATCCATCTTGCGCGCTTTGCCACATACAGCGAGTCGTCCCATCTGACGCAGCTCTTGGGCGGCGGTGCGCTCCATCACCCTAACAGCCCGCACACGACCCCGGACATGAACCAATTTCGCATGCATGGCCCGGCGATCTTTCGCATCGCCTCTCGTCTGCTGCCTCCGTTCGTGGAGTCATTCCTGGACACGGTGGGCTGGACGAAAAGCAGTATTGACCTTGTCATTCCCCACCAGGCGAGCGGTCACGCACTGCGACATCTTGCGCCGCGGCTCGGCTTCTCCTCCGACCAGGTCTTTCTCAACCTCCCGCAGCGGGGAAACTGTGTTGCCGCCTCGCTCCCGCTCGCGCTGTCGGAAGCCTGG
Source organism: Armatimonadota bacterium (assembly GCA_014380815.1). Lineage (GTDB taxonomy): Bacteria > Armatimonadota > Armatimonadia > Armatimonadales > Armatimonadaceae > JACMJB01. The sequence goes on along the minus strand of JACMJB010000269.1, from coordinate 230 downwards.
GAAGCGGGCCACATCCAGCGGGGCAGCCGTGTGCTTCTTCTGGGAACTGGGGCGGGGCTGACACTTGGCGCGGTGGCGCTGACTTACTAACAAGGTCAGATACGGAGCATGCCTTCCCCCGACTGCTATTATAAATCGGTTGCCAATGCCATCGTTAAAGACGGCTGGCATATCCCCGACGATCCTTTGATTCTGAAATGTGAGCCAATCAACAAGGGAATGAAGCCATG
>JACMJB010000268.1 GCA_014380815.1 Armatimonadota bacterium | reverse complement strand
GTTGACGTTGCCTTTCCATTATGCCAGAGTCGGCGCGCGGGAGGCAAGTCATGCCGCAAGTGCTCAGCCGGAGGGCCGACAGAGGCCTATGCCCCGTCGTAGGCAGAGCCACCGACCAGCTTGATGCGTCCGTCCGGGGTCGGGGAGATCGGGGTGTTCTTCTTGATATAGTCCGCAAGATAGACGAGACGCATTATTCCCGTGTCTTTGGCGTCAATGGCGTAACGCTTTACCTGCCCCGTGAAATAGTACGAGGACGCCGCGCCGCGGTATACCGTGTCGTCGTCAATCGGCTTGCCGTTCAGGGTAGCCTCGGTGAGGGTCCAGGTCGGCCTTGCCTCCGGCGTGGTGGGCGCGACACGGGTGGCGACATAGCGCAGGGATCTCGACGGTGCCGGGCGGGTGTACTGGAGCAGTTTCTTGAGGTCGCCGCCCTTGATCTTAAACGTGAAGATCGTGTTGGTGAAGGGGTCCACTTCCAGCAGAGCGGAGCGGGTGATCGGCCCTTTCAGCACGGCGGCGCGCACACCGCCGAAGTTTTCCAGCTCGAAGTCGGCGTCGCTCCCGGCGGCTTTGAGACCTGCGTGGATCGCGTCGGTCATCAGATAATAGTTGGTCGGGTCGTCGCCCTCCAGTTCCACAAACTCCTCGGTGGCCGTGCCCAGCACCTCGCCATATTTGACCTGGATCGGCTCCCAGTACCGGGCGACGGTCGCGGCGACGGCTTTATCCGCGGGCATGTCCGAGGTGATCGGGAGCAGGCGCGCGCTGTAGCGGGTGATCTGCCACCGATCGCGTTCGGTGTTTTTGGAGACTTCCAGATCCACCCGGCCCAGTTCCCCACCCCAGCAGTGCGCCTGAACAATCACGGTGCCGGTCGGGTCCGCCTTGCCGGGCCGGTTCGCGACCTGATACGCGCCGACAGGCAGGCGGGTATGGCTGTGCGCGCCTACGATAACATCAATGCCGGGGATCTCCTGCGCCATCTTCACGTCTTCGTCGTAGCCGTTATGGGAGATCAAAACGAGGAGATCGGCCTGCTTCCGAAGAGCGGGCACGAGTTCCCTTGCGACCGACATTGGCTCGCGGATCTTGTACGCCTCCGCGAGCGCCTTGTAGGTGCGCGTCGAGTAGGTCGTCAGTCCGAAGATCGCGACCCGGACACCGTCCCAGTTTTCGATCACAAAGGGTGTAAAAGCGGGCTTATCATCGCTCTGATTATAGACATTGGCAAGATAGATCGGGTACTTGATATGCCCGACCATCTCCTTGAACTGCGCAGCCGTCATGTTGAAGTCATGGTTGCCGAGCGTTCCATAGTCAAAGCCTGCCAGCGACATCGCGTCGTAGTCCGCCTTGCCCAGATACTCGACCGAGAACGGCGTTCCGTCCATAGCGTCACCGCAGTCGAACACCTTCACGTTCTTTTCGCGCTTCTTGATCTTCTGGATCGCCGCCGCGCGGTGCGCCAGGCCCCCGATGTTGCGGTGGGCGGGCATCTGCGCGATGTACGAGCCGGGCGCGACCTTATCGGGGTAGGAGAACGGCAGCAGATGGCCGTGCGGGTCGTTGCTATGGAGCAGGGTGAATTGTTTGGTGTCGGAAAATGGCTTCGAGGGGTCGGCGGAAGCGGCACGAGCCAGAAACGGCGAGGCGAGCAGCAGCCGCAAGAGGTGACGGCGGGAAGTTCGGGACATACAGGCGGGTTCCTTACAGGCAGCGCGGGACAAAAGAGGTTAGCGGAGCGATAAGCAGCGTTCGGGCGCGAGTGCCGTTGCCTGGGGAACGCCATCCCATTCTATCAGAACGGGGTCAGGCACCCGGGAGATTTCAGCGGGGGAGCAAGATTCGCTCTAGCTCCGAGACCGCAGGGTACCCCCAAGTTTGGCGGAGGTCCTACAGGTGGTATTATGCTCTGATTGGTTTGCCGCGCAGGGTTGTTACTGCCCTGAATTTTATTGGATTGAGATATATATGAACGCACGTTTTTCCCCGTTTATTTCGCTTCTTGCCGCCACTGGGGCGCTTTTCATGACCGGCTGCTCAGGAGCAAGTCTCAGCCCCGACTGCGACGGATTCAGCGGGCAGTATGGTGCAGAGGGCAGTTCCCCCGAACTTCTGGCGAACCGTATTGTCCAGGTATACCTGCTGACAAACTGTGGACCGGATTTTACCAACTGCCGCGAAACACCGCTGAAAGATACTGTGACCGGCAGCGACGGTAGATTCAGGATCACCGGGCTTTCAAACGGGGACTATGTGGTGCGCTTCTTCACCCCCGCGCCAAACAGCGTCGAGATTCCGGCTCAGGCGCAGCGCATCAACCTGCCCGATGCCTGCCGGGGGATCATCCCCACCCCGACCCCCTCTGCCCCCGCCCAGTAAGGTCTGGCATCAGGCAGGGCGGCGACCCCGTCAACCGCGCCGCCGGGCGCGGCTGCCCTCCGGGGTCTTCTGAAACCAGTGGGGCCAAATGCGCCGCCGGTAGACAACCGGTGACTGTTCGTACGCTTCTTTGGTGCGCCGGATCGCGGTCATCAACTCGTGCCCCGCATCCTCGCGGCCCATTGTCTGGGGCAAAATGAACGGCAGACCGAACGTGACCGTGATCGGGCTGCGCCGATGGAGGCGGCCCCGGTCGTCCAGCATTCGGTTCGAGTTGTGGACATAGACCGGGACGACCGGACAGCCGGTACGGGTGGCAAAAACGCCCGCACCACCCTCCGCACTGCCGATCTCGCCGCTCTGAGAGCGCGTACCTTCAGGAAAGATACAGATCACGCGGTCCTCACCGATCATGGCAAGCGTGTTTTTGAAGGCAGCCCGGTCCGCCTCGCCGCGTTTGACCGGAAAAGCGTCCACCCCCCGCAACAGAAAACCAAGCGGCTTGACTTTGAACAGTTCCGCCTTCGCCATAAACACCACGCGGCGCGGTGAGGCATCTCCAATAGCGACTGGGTCCAGGTAAGAGACATGGTTGCTGACCATCAGGACCGGGCCAAGCGGCGGGACATTCTCCTCGCCCATCACATAGAGTCCTCCCAGAACACTCAGCACCAGCAGGGAAACACCCTCCAACAGCCAGTAGGTATCGGGCGTCGGTTTTGCCGGCGTCACGGGATGCGTCACGCGCCGCGTCTCCGGGCATCAATGCACTGGATAATCTCCTCCACGACCTGCTCCGGGCCGACGCCGTCCGAACCGATTTCCAGGGCGTCGCTTGCCGATGCCAGCGGGGAGATGGCGCGCGTCGCGTCGCGGTGGTCACGCTCATCCTGGTCCGCACGGACCGATTCGAGGGTCGCATTGACGTGGCCCCGCGCCTGAATCTCCTGGAGACGTCGCTCGGCGCGGGCCTCAGGGGTCGCCGTCAGGAAGACTTTCAGTTCGGCGGAGGGAAACACCACCGTCCCGATGTCGCGGCCCTCCATCACGACTCCACCTTGGGCGCCAAGCGCCTGCTGCTGGGTGACCAGGGCCGCACGGACACCAGGGATCGCCGAGACCTTCGAGGCAAGCGTCGCGATATCGGGGGCACGGATCGCCTCTGTGATGTCTTCATCGCTCAGAAAAAGACGCTGGTGGTCCCCGTCGGACTGGAAGGAGATGCGCGCGGTGCGGGTCAACGCGGAGACCGCATCCGCCTCGTCGGGAGAAACCTCGTTCCTCTGGGCAAGGAGGGCGACAGCCCGGTACATCGCACCAGAGTCAATGTACAGATATCCCAGGCGCCGGGCAAGGAGGCGTGCGACCGTGGATTTGCCCGCCCCCGCCGGTCCGTCAATCGCGATCGTCCACGGTTTCATAAGTTCCCTGCCTTTTCCCCTCGTATCGCCCTCATAGTTACGCTTCGATGACGCCCCATGGTACCCGATGCGCTCGGCGATTATTCGCCGGGGGCGGCCTGGCTCCCTGCGGTCAGGGCGCTCAGTCGCCCAAAGTAGTCAGGGAAGGTTTTAGCGACACACTTCGGATCAGCGATCACGACGCCGGGCGCCCGCAGGCCGACCAGGGCAAAGGCCATCGCCATGCGGTGATCGTCGTAGGTCTGGACCGTGGCGGGCGTGATCCTCGGGGCAGGGTAGATCGTCAGACCATCCGCACGCTCATCCACGCGGACACCGAGGCGCGAAAGCTCCGCGGCGACCGCGGTCAGACGGTCGGTTTCTTTGTGCCGAATATGGGCAACGTTCTCAATGACCGTGGGGGAGGTGGCAAACGGGGCGAGGGCGGCGAGGGTCATCACGGTATCGGAGATGGCGTTCATGTCAACCGCGATGCCGCGCAGTTCGCCGGTCCCTCGCACCTCCAGGAAATCGGCGGCGCGGGTCACGACGCACCCCATCGCCTCCAGGACATCCGCGAAAGCGGCATCGCCCTGCATCGCGGTCTTCCCGATGCCCGTCACGCGGACGTGACCGCCAGTGATCGCCGCGGCGGCAAAGAAGTACGAGGCTGCGGAGGCATCCGGCTCCACCGCATACGCGCCCAGAGGCTGGTATTGCTGACGACCGGGGACCAGGTACTCGCGTTCGTCGTCCGACACCTCGACCACGGCCCCGAATTGATGCATCATGGTCGTGGTGATCGCGATGTAGGGCGCGGAGAGGATCGGGCCATCGAGACTGATGATCGTCTTTTCGCCGTCCGCACGCGGGGATGCAAGCAGCAGCCCGGATAAAAATTGGCTGGAGGTATCGGACCGGACCCTGCATGCACCGCCGCGCAGTCCGCGGGCATTGATACGAAGGGGGGGACAGCCGTTCGCCCCCAGGCTCTCTGCTTCCACCCCCAGTTGCCGCAGCGCGCGCACCAGGTCCCCCATCGGACGCTCCCGCATCCGGGCGACGCCATCCACGGTGAATATCCCGTGACCCAGCGCGGCGACCGGCGTGATGAACCGGGCCGTCGTCCCGCTGTTTCCGACAAATAGTGTCGCACGCGAGGCGGGGATCGTCCCCCGTCCCACGACCGTGATGGTCTCTGCGGCCTCGTCCGCCTCTATCGTGGCGCCAAGCCCACGCAGACAGTCCATCATTCGGTGGGTATCGTCGGCGAATAGCGCGTTGCGGAGGATCGTCGAACCATCGGCGAGGGACGCAAGCACGAGCGCGCGGTTCGTGATGCTTTTCGAACCGGGCACACGGACCCAGCCGGTGACCGGCGCGGCGACCGGGGTTATTGGGAGCAGGTCGGGATATATCACTGCCGCTATTTTGCCACGTCCGCCGCCCCGAACGCAAACGTCCCTAGCTCGTTCCCCGACGGAATCTCGACGAGCGCGAGGCTTGTCAGCAGGCCGGACAACGACGGCGGCACCTTCCGGTGTAACCGCGCGACGGTCTCGGAGATCCGTTCGCGCGGCAACCCGTAAGCGAGCGTACTGTGTGGCACCCAGCGGCCCGGTTCGTAGAACGGGGACCCGTCGAGCGCGTGGGCGGTGAACAGGGAGTAGAAGCGGCGATGCAGCAGCAGAAGTGGCGTGGTGACAGTGACGCCGTAGAAGATCACGCCTTCGTCACCGGGGAAGATGCCGAGATGCTCCAGCGTCACAGGAGGCGGACCAGACTGCTCTGTGGCGAACGTTTCCAGGTCGCGCAGGAAGGCGGCACGATCCCGCAGATCCTGGCAGCCGCCAAGCGAGACGTGGGGCCGGTGGCGATCCTCCAGAGAGGGTGCGATGGCCGCGTCGGCGAGCGCATCCCGGAGGCGTCGGATCGCGGCTTCGGTCGCGGCATCGAAGAACAGTTCCAGAGCGTAGGGCACTGGCTCAGTCGCCTCCAGGCACCCAGATTTCGACCAGGCTTTTTTCTTTTCGTGTCGGCAAAGTCGCGCCAGACGGCGAAGCGAGAATTTCCATAGAGACTCTTGTCAGGCCCCCTTCCTTGCCAGGTTCCCCTCCTGAAACAGGTCAAGCAGGGCATCCCCATCCCCCCGTTCCAGGGCGGCTTCCACCTCGCCGAGCGTGGCACGATACGCACGCACCGCTCTCAGAAGCGCGGTGCGGTTGGAGAGGGCGATGTCCCGCCACAGTTCCGGGCTGCTTCCGGCGACCCGGGTCGCGGACGCGAACGAGCCAGCGGCAAGATCGAGCAGTGCGGGGCTGGTCTGGCTCTCTTTGCCCGCCAGAGCGGCAAGCGCGTAGGCTAGAACATGCGGCAGATGCGAGGTGACCGCGACCCCGCGGTCGTGAGCATCCGGGTCGAGCAAAACGGTTCTCGCACCGACCCCCCGCGCCAGATCCCGTATCCGGTTCAAGGCTTCGGGATCCGTCTGTGGGGTCGGGGTCAGCGCCCAGGTCGCCTCGATAAAAAGATCGGCACGCGCGGCCTCCACGCCACTGCGCTCTGATCCTGCCATGGGGTGACCGGGAACGAACACGCCGCCGGGGAACAACCGGTCCCCGGCCCGCGCGATCTCGCCTTTGGTCGAGCCGACATCGGTCACGACCGCGCCGGGCGCAAGCAAGGCGGGCAGCCGTGCCAGGTCATCGAGTATCTGCGGGATCGGGGTCGCCAGCACGACCACATCGGCGGCCTGTATCCCCGTGGCAAAGTCCGACGCGGCCTCATCAATTGCGCCCAGTTGCAGAGCCTGACGGAGGGTGTCGGCGCTGCGCCCGATCCCGACCACGGTCTGCGCCAGCCGTCGCCCGCGCGCCGCCATACCCAGCGACCCCCCGATCAGGCCGACCCCGATGATAACGAGGCGTTTCACACCAGCGACCAGGAGAAGGGGGCGTCCACCGTTCTAGAAACTCCGTCCGACGACCGGAAGCAGCTGATGGAGCTTTTGCATCATGTCGTTGAAGGCGGCGGGGGTGAGCGACTGCGCGCCGTCTTTGAGCGCCTTTTCGGGATGCGGGTGAACCTCGATGATCGCGCCATCCGCACCCGCCGCGAACGCACCGAGCGTCACTGCGGCCACCAGCGATGCCTTGCCCGTGCCATGCGATGTGTCCGCGATCACGGGAAGGTGCGACAGTTCTTTCAGGGCCGGGATGGCGTTGATGTCGAACGTATTGCGCGTGTAGGTCTCGAAGGTGCGGATACCCCGCTCGCAGAGCATGATGTTGTGATTGCCCCCACTCGCGATATACTCAGCGGCCTGCAGCCACTCCTCGATCTTGGAAGACATGCCACGCTTGAGCAGAACCGGTGTCTGGACTTTGCCGACCTCGCGGAGCAGGTTATAGTTTTGGGCGTTGCGCGTCCCGATCTGCAGGATGTCGGCGTACTCGCAGACCACCTCGACATCGCGCACATCCATGACCTCGGTGATGACCGGCAGACCTGTTTCCTTGCGGGCGCTGGCGAGCATTTTCAGCGCCTCGACCCCGTGTCCATGGAACGAATAGGGCGACGTGGACGGTTTGTATGCGCCGCCGCGCAGGATGTGCGCGCCCGCGGCCTTAACCGCGTGGGCGGATTCCATGAGCTGCTCTTCGGTCTCGACGGTGCAGGGGCCAGCCATCATTACGGCCTTCTGACCGCCGATGACGACGCCGCGCACCGTGATGATCGTCCCTTCCGGGCGAAACGCTTTGCCGACCAGCTTGTAGGGCGCGGACACGGGCACACACCGGTCCACGAACGGGAACGCCTCGAACTGGTCGGTGATCTCGGCCTTCTCTTCCGGCCCGATGCCGATGATCCCGATAATGGTCTTCTCGACCCCAACTGACACGTGGACGCCATAGCCACGCGCCTCCAGGTTGTCTACGATGTCGGCGCGGTTACGCTCCGTGGCACTGGAGGAAAGAATAACGATCATAATACTTCAAGTTCCGAGTTCTGCTTTTGCGTTTCTTCTGCGGTACAGGCGGAAACGAACGCCGCCCGCACCAGCAAAATCGGTCGGAGCGGCGTCGTTCTGCCTCGGTAAATTTGACCGATTGTAACACGGGCCGACGGGGCGTCGCAAATGGAAAGCCCTCGGCGGCGCGCCACCACGGGCGCGGTGAGCGCCGGGGCGGCGTTGTAGGCGGGCACCACTGGCGACGGCGGCGGGGCCTTTCTGTTGGCTTCGGTACCCGTGAGGGCCTTTCTCGCGGGCTGTGCTGTGGTGCACGGCATGGTTCACAGTGCGGGAACAGTGGCATTGCCCCGGCAAAGGTCGCCGTGCTATAATCTCGCGACGGTGGGAACGTCTTACCGCGACCCTGCCGCCCCATTTTGAATCGCGCCCGCTTCTTCCCATAAAAGAAACCACGGCGAGCGTGTGCCGCACCGATTCCGGAGCGTGGAGATACGTAACCTTATGCAAGCCACTGTAACCACTATTGATGACATCATCGCGCGCGAGATCCTGGACTCACGCGGTAACCCCACGGTCGAGGTGGACGTTTACCTGAACAACGGCGTGTTGGGACGCGCGGCGGTGCCGTCGGGAGCCTCGACCGGCGCGCACGAGGCGGTCGAACTTCGCGACGGTGACAAGAGCCGTTACGGAGGTAAGGGCGTTCTGCAGGCAGTCCAGAATGTCAACGAGAAGATCGCCGCCGAACTGGTCGGCATGCAGGCACTGGAGCAGGTCGCGATTGACGAACTGCTGATCGAGCTGGACGGGACCGAGAACAAGGCAAACCTGGGCGCGAACGCGATACTGGGCGTTTCGCTCGCGGTCGCCAAGGCCGCCTCTCAGGCGCTCGGTTTGCCCCTGTGGCGCTATATCGGCGGCACGAACGCGCGTCAGCTTCCCGTCCCGATGATGAACATTTTAAACGGCGGCAAGCACGCCGACAACTCGGTCGATTTTCAGGAGTTTATGGCGATGCCCGTCGGGGCCGCGTCGTTCTCGGAAGCGCTCCAGATGGGAACGGAAGTTTTCCATGCGCTCAAGGGGATTTTGAAAGCGAAGGGCTACAGCACGTCGGTCGGGGACGAAGGCGGGTACGCGCCGAACCTCAAAAGCAACGAGGAAGCGCTCGATGTGATCATGGAGGCGATCCACAAGGCCGGGTTCACGCCGGGCGATCAGATCCGCATCGCGATGGACCCCGCCTGCACCGAGCTTTACGAGGAGGCGAAGGCCAAAGGCGAAGAGGGCAAGTACTTCTTCTGGAAATCGAACCTGCTCAAAACCCGCGAGGAGATGGTCGCTTACTGGACGGGCATCGCGGACAACTATCCGATTATCTCGCTCGAAGACGGCATGGCCGAGGACGATATGGAGGGCTGGAAGATGCTCACCCACGCGCTTGGCAGCCGCATCCAGATCGTCGGCGACGACCTGTTTGTCACCAATACCAAGCGGCTCGCCCAGGGCATCAAGGACGGCATCGCGAACTCCATTCTGGTCAAAGTCAACCAGATCGGAACGCTCACCGAAACCCTCGCCTCCATCGAGATGGCGAAGCGCGCGGGCTATACGGCGATCATCTCGCACCGGTCCGGCGAGACCGAGGATGCCACC
>JACMJB010000267.1 GCA_014380815.1 Armatimonadota bacterium | reverse complement strand
GGGCCAACGACTCGTTGGATCGTGTATTGGGTGTACTGGGTGTATTGGCTCCGCCAGGGGTCGCTCCCCCGAAGGGGGCGGGGGGGGAGGAAACCGCTTCGCCGCCAGCAGGGGGAGAGAGAACGACCGCTAAGTTCGCGGCGAGTTCCAGAGCGTTCAGGACGCTGCGAGCATCACCATTTGCGGAACTAAGCAGAAAGGTACGGGCATCGGGGGTCAGGGCAAGGGGCAGGGTACCCAGACCGCGTTCGGGGTCGGAGAGGGCATAGTCAAGGACCGCGCCGAGATCGTCTTCGGTCAGGGTTTGAAACGGAAAAAGGCGAGCACGAGACAGCAACGGCGCATTAACAGAAAAGTACGGGTTTTCCGTCGTTGCCCCGATCAGGATCACCGTGCCGTCCTCGACATGAGGGAGGAACGCATCCTGCTGCGCTTTGTTGAACCGGTGGATCTCATCCACGAACAGAAGGGTCCGGCCCCGATCGCCGTAGGCTTTGCGGCGCGTACGGGCAGCCTCGATCAGTTTTCGGACCTCCGGGACCCCGCCGGTCACCGCGCTGAAGTTCTCGAAGTGCGCTTTTGTGGTCAGCGCGATCACCGCCGCGACCGTGGATTTACCACAGCCAGGCGGCCCCCAGAAGATCGCCGAGCGCAGGTTATCCTGCTCGATAGCGCGGCGAAGCGGCTTTCCCGGCGCAAGCAGATGCTGCTGCCCCGCCACTTCGTCCAGGCTGCGCGGGCGCATCCGGGCCGCAAGGGGGGCGGTCTTGTCCGGGGGAACAGAGATCGCGTCGGGGCGTTCGCCCTCTCCTTCTAAAAACAGACTCACAAAGCAGATTGTACCGCCCCCCAAAACAATCTCGGCGCAGAGTTCCTGCAACCTTCCCCGGGGTGACACCCTCACAACAAGCGTAAGTCGTTTGTCTTTTCCTCCCCCTATGCAAAGACGATCCACCACAAACGGGAGATTTCCCGCTGCCATCGCGGTTACCGCTGTGATCTGCACATTGGCGGCGGCGGGCTGCAAAGGAGGCAGCAGTGATGCCGCGAAGAAGCCCCCGCCGTCGCCGTCCGCCTCGACAGATGCGGCAGCGGTCCCGCCATTGGAGGCGCAGATCGGCGATCTGAAGATGACTCTCCTGGACGAGAAAGGCCGTACCATGATGGCGGTGAGTGCACGCGCGGGGTCCGTCGGGCCAGGTACGGGCGGGGGGATCGGCGGGGCGGTGGGCGGTCTAAAGAACGGGACTGTCGTGCTATACCAGGGCGGCAAACCCGCCGCGAGGCTGACCGCCGACACGCTGACCGCTTCTCAGAGCCGCCGCTCCGTGGTGGGGACCGGGAAGGTCGTCGTGCGTTCGCTTGCGCTTCCCGACTCCCCGGCGATCCGGTCGGATACCATGACCTGGCGGTATGATACCGGCACCATCCAGGGTACCGGAAACGTATTGGTGACCAGGGAATCCGGTACCCGGATTCCAGGCAGGGCCTTCACCGCCGATACGAAACTGAGCCGCTTTACGCTGGAGGGTGGGGCCGGTCCGGCATCTATCCGTTATTAAGTCACAGAGTCACTGAGTCACTAAGATCGAGCAAGCAGACAAACCAAGTGGGGCGCATGTCGAAAACCAACTCCCGAATTCCATACATCCACCGCAGGCGCAAGGCTGCCGCCGTAGCCCTGGGTGCGAGCCTCCTTACCTGGGCAGCGACCACCGCTCCATTATCCGCTCAGCAAAGCCCCAAGGGGACCTCCCTGGGGGAGTTCAACCTCAGAAGTTTTGCACAGGTTCAATTCGAGTACAACTCCAAAAGAGGGTCCAGCGAGTATCGGCTTACCAGGCCCGTTTTGACCTCCCCACGGTATGATTTTGCGGCAGGAAACATGCAGCTTACCCTGCGGGGTGGGCGCACCCGCACGGGGCTTGCGACCGGTGCGGTGCAGATCACGGTCCGAAACCGCGCCACCGACGGCTCCACCAAGCAGACGATCCAGCTATCCTGCGATCAGGCACGCTACACGGCTGGGGCGACGCGCGACAAGGGGCGCATTGACCTTGAAGGCAATGTCCGATCCAAGACCTACACCTCTGGGTTTGACGGACCGATCACTTTGAACGGCGCAAAAGGCTATGTCGAGTTCCTGGACGCGGAAAACACCCGTGTCCAGATTGACCAGGGTTCATCGTCATTCACCCCGATCGAGCCAGCACCCGCGCCGCGTAAAAAGTAACCGGAAGCAATTATCCGCCATGACCCAACCGACTTCCCCACCGCTTTCTGCTCCGCCCCCCAGTGACTCGCCGCCCCCTGCCGGCACCACATCGGTGCGCCAGATCACCGCGCAGGATCTGGCAAAGGTGTACGGAGGCCGCCGCGCGGTGAACGGCGTGGACCTGTTCATCCGTCAGGGCGAGATTGTCGGGCTGCTCGGCCCGAACGGCGCGGGCAAGACCACTACCTTCGATATGATCGTCGGCAAGGTCCGTCCCAGTGGCGGCAAAGTCCTCCTTGATGGCAGCGACATCGCGCGCCTGCCCATGTACCAGCGCGCCCGGCGCGGCATCGGCTATCTTGCCCAGGAGGCGAGCGTGTTTCGAAAGCTGTCGTCGCGCGAGAACCTGCTGCTCGTGCTGGAGATGACCGGGTATCCGGCGAGCAAGCGCCGCGCCCGCGCCGATGAGCTATTAGAGGAGCTGCGAATCAGCCGGATCGCCAATAACAAGGGCTACTCTCTTTCGGGTGGAGAGCGGCGGCGCGTGGAGATCGCCCGTGCGCTCGCCGCGGACCCCTCGTTCCTGCTGCTCGACGAGCCGTTCGCAGGCATTGACCCCAAAGCCATCGAGGATATTCAGGATCTGGTGCGCGGCCTCCGCGCCCGGAACCTGGGTGTCCTGATCACGGACCACAACGCCGCCGCGACCTTGCGCCTGATCGACCGGGGCTATATTCTCGTGGACGGCAAAGTGATTATGTCCGGGACCGCCCAGGAGATCGCCATGGACCCCGTGGCGCGTACCTACTACCTTGGGGACAACTTTACGTTATGATGGTCCCCTTCCTTTCCCGTTGTCGGCTGGTGGACCCCCCGTCCCCCTCTATTTGTCGCGGGGAAGTGGCGCGATGACTCGCATGGACCGTCTCGTCCTCGGCGAGATTGTGGGGTGGTTTGTCGGCAGCGTTTTGCTGTTTTCCAGCCTGATCCTGGCGAGTGGCGAACTCGTGCGACTCGCGGAGTTCCTGCAGAACGGGCAGACGCTATGGCTGGTGCTGCAGCTGCTGGCCTACACCCTGCCTCAGATATTCGCACTGACCTTCCCGATCGCGATGCTGCTCGCGACCCTGATGGGTATGGGGCGGCTGTCGTCGAACTCCGAACTGACCGCCCTGGTGGCGGCGGGCGTCAGCTTCGAGCGCATCATGCTCCCGATCAGTGTCTTTGGGTTGCTGGTCTCTCTGGTGGGCGTGTGGTTCACCAACAGCATCGTTCCCGCCTCGAGCGCGGCCCGGAACCGGATCATTGACCGGGTCCAGAAGGAAGGCAGCTTCACACTCGCGAATTCGTTTTCGCGCCGCATCGTCCTCAATGACCAGGCGAACTCCGTGCTGTTTCTGCGTGTGGAGGGCGGCATTTTTGTCGGGCAGGACGGTCCCGGTTCGGCGACACTGCAGAACCTCAGCATCGAGCGATGGCAGAATAACCGCCTGAACAGTGTCGTCTTTGCAGACAGGGCGATCTGGAAGATCGGCTCAAATGACTGGGTCCTGAACGGCAAGCCGATCTACGGCTTCGATTTCGACCCAAGGGGCGGCGGCGGACTGCTCCTGGCATCCTCGCTTGCTACCCGTGAGCAGCCGCTGGGTAAGCCGGACGAACTGATCGCACTGAAAGAGGTCCGCACCGAGGATGTGTCCACTGCGGGCCTGCGCGAACGAAGCCGACTCTTCAAGGCGAACGGCGATGCACGAGCTGCCCGCGATGCCGAAGTGGAGGCCGCGCGGCGGGTCGCGCTGCCGTTCGCCTCGTTCGTCTTTGCTCTGGTAGGCGCACCGCTCGGGGTCCGCCCGCCACGAACCGGCAACGGGGGTGGTTTCGGGATCGCCATCGCAATCACCTTTCTGTACTGGACTCTGCTTCAGCTGTTCACGGTCATCGGGCGCGGCGGGGCGCTTCCCCCAGCGATTTCAGTGATGATCCCAAATCTGCTGGGCCTCGGGGTGGGCGTGTTCTTGATCCGGCGCGTTCTGCGCTCATAAAAATTTCTTTTCTCGCCGGAGGGAACTGGCGGTATAATGAGACCCCCGGTCTCTTTTGCTTCCGCGCTCTTCGGAGGAGCGGACCGCGAATCAGAGGCACAGGTCAAGATCGTGACCAGCGTGGGTCCACGTTACGTTCGGAACGGTCCATTGTCATCGCAATCGCTGCTGCGTTGCTTTCCGCCGCTAGCTGAGGATACCGCCCGCGCCATGAACGTCGCCCTGCTGTTCTTTCTGCTCCTGGTCCCCGTATCCGGCTTTATTGCCTGGGCGGGCGACCGCATTGGGCACAAGTCCGGCAAAAAACGCCACACCCTCTTTGGCCTTCGCCCCCGCCATACCGCGACCTTGATCACTATCGCGGCGGGCATGAGTATCTCCGTGGTCTCTTTCGGCATCATGTGGGCGGTGAGCGGCACCTTTCGCGAGGTTGTGGCACGCGGCGCGGAACTGCTTCACGAGAACAAACGGCTTTCCCGCAACAACAAAGATGCCCTGAAGCAGGTCGCGGAAAAGCTGACCCGGATCGAGAGCCTGGACACCCAGGTACGGGATTATCAGACCCAGGCCGCCGCTGCCGCCCTGGGTAAGCGGGACGCGGAGGTGGATTACCGGAAGGCACGTCAGGCATTGGTGACCGCGCGGCAAACCCTCATCATCGCGGGCCGGGACCTCGCCATGACCCGAACCCGCCTGGGAGCGACCCAGGGTAAGCTCGACACGGCGCAGCGGCAGGTCGGCGACGCGCGTCAGCAGGTCGCCCGTGCCAACCGCGACTTTCAGCAGGCCGAAGCCCGCCGCTCCGAGGCACAGACCGCGGCGCGGAGAGCGGAAGCGCAGGTAGCGGTCGCCGAGACCAAGGCGAGCCAGGCACAGGCGCGCCTGGGCAAAGCGACAAGCGGATTCCAGGCGGCAACCCAATTTCAGAAGGAAAAGCTCAGCGAGCGCAATGCGCAGATCAGTACGCAGGACGAACTGCTCCGAACACAGACCGCGCGGATCAATGAGCAGCAGGCAGAGCTGGGCCGCCTGACCGAGGAGATGAAGCGGCGGCGACAGGACCTCGACGCCATCGTCACGGAGTTTCGAACGACCACGACCGCACTTCGAGGCCGGCAGATCACGTATCAGGTCGGGGAGGAGGTGGACCGCGTTTCGATCCCCGCGGGCATCTCTATCTGGCGCATCGAATCTATCCTGGACTCCCTGCTGACATCGGCGGCCAAAAAGGCGGAAGTGCGCGGCGCGAAGCGCGTGATGGAATCTTCTCGCGCGGTGGCGCTGCTGCCCCAGCCCGCGATGGTCAGCCTGGGTTTGTCTCCCGATCGGAGCCGTTTTGGCCCCCTGCCCCTGAACCCTGCCGGGCTGCGCGGTCCGAACCCTGCCACCGACAACAGCGCATCGTCCGCGTCGGTGCCGGTCCTTCCCGCGATCGCGGAGAGCGATCTGATCCGTGCCGCCGCGGATGCGATTCGGCGCGGCAACAAAGAGGTGGTGGTGGTAGTGGTGACCTCGGCGAACGCAGTGGCGGATGAACCGGTCGCCGTGGACCTGCGGACCTTCCGTAATCCCATAGTGCTGACCTCCGGCACCACGGTCGGGGAGATCACCGTGGACGGTTCCGCATCGCGACAGGAGATCGTAGATGCACTGTACGGCTTTCTTCGGCGTGATGTCCGCACCCGCCTGCTGAAAGCGGGCGTGATCCCGCCGCTGGTCGGTGGCGATGGGGCAGGCAGCGCGGGCGGCGCAAGCAGCGGTGCGCTGCCGGAGGCCGAGGCGGGCAACATTTTCGCTCTGTCCGGCGATGCCTGGCTGAAGATCATGGATGACATCCGCCGGGCGGGTTCCCAGGCAAGGGTCACCGTGCGTGTGGACCGGACGACCCGTGCCGCCGATCCCGTTTCCCTGCGCTTCGATGTGAAACGCGGGCGCGATTCCCGCCCCGCCCCCCGTGCCCCGGAGGGAGATCCGTCCGGCGGTGGGAGCCGCGGGGGAAACGCCACCAATGGCATGGCGGTTCGGTAGCAGTGACCGACAGCTCCGCCGCGTCCCACCTTTCTTCCTCTCCCCCCTCTACCGTTCTTTCCATTGATCCCGGAACCGCGAAATGTGGCATCGCCATTGTTCAGCGGGAGACCATCAGCCCCAACCAGTGCCGCGCCCTGCACCGGGAGGTCGCGGAGACCGCTCGTCTGGTCGCGCGCGTTTTGTCTCTCCTGGCCGCTCATCCTGTCGTTGCCGCCGTTCTGATCGGCAATGCGACAAACAGTGCGCCGCTCGCCCGCGCCCTGCGGGCATCTCTGCCAGATGCGCTGCCCCTGCACCGGGTCGAGGAAGCGTTCACCTCACAGCGTGCGAGGGTCCGGTTTCAGATCGAGAACCCGCCGCGTGGCCTCCAGCGCCTGCTTCCACCGGGCCTCCGCACCCCGCCTCGTCCCTACGACGATTATGTCGCCGTACTGCTGGCGGAGGACTTCTTTGCCGGAGCGTTCCCCGATCCTGAAGCGCCAACAGATGCGTCAGTCGCCTTGCCAGGAAACATTTTCCCGGCGCCGCAGAAACCTTAACACTGCCTTAATCCAGGTCTGCCAGTTCCACGCTACACTGTCCTCGTCGGCTCGTTTTGATCTCTCCCACGAGGATTAGGACTGGTCGTACTCCTTACTGAACCCTCACTCGGCCCGTGACGAACAGATGTCACGGGCCACTTTTTTTGCCGGGATACAGATCCTAGAACCCGTCCGCCCCACCCGGCAGGTTCAGCTCACCGACCGAAATGACGCGCCAGCGTGGCTCGCGCAAAATCAGCCAGCGAGTCTGCTGCTCCTCGCGCATCACCAGCGTGATCGGGTTGCTGCCCCAGATATCCTCGCCACTGTCCGCGAAAAAGACCGAAGCTTTGGTGAACACCAGCCGCTCATTGGCAAGGCCTTTTGGCGAAGGCAGGATGCGCGGAGTGTTGACACGGACATCGTAATTCGTGCCACGCCCGCTCTGGAACGAGCGGGAGAGCAGCAGCCGGAGGCGCGGTTTGTTTAATTCTCCGGCCTGGAAGTCCTCGGAGACCAGGTCCATGACGCCGCCGACACTGTGGCGGCGCGCGGCGTCTTCGGCCTCGCGCAGTGATTCGGTGATCCGTTGCTCCGGGCTGGGCGGAGAGATACCCCGCGAACGCCACAGCAGCCACCCCCCCACAAAGAGCAGCAGAGCAGCGACTCCGAGAATTACCTTCGAGGTTGTTTTCATAAGCGGGACCGTCGGCCTTCACGGGCTACTTGTTTTCTTTCTGCTCCACCAGCGGCTTGTCTACGACAGGCCGCGCGGGCAGGTCCGCGAGTTCGGCGGCAGTCAGGAACACGGTGCGCGTCACTGCTGTCATCTTCGCGAAGTCAATCTTTGAGATCTCGTCGGAACGCCGGTGGTAATCCTCATGGACCCCATCGAACCAGAAGACAATCGGGATACCACGGCGGGCATAGTTATAGTGGTCGCTGCGGTAAAAGAAGCCTTCGGGGTCTTTCGGGTCATCGTAGCGGTAGTTGTACTTCAGGCCCTGATAGTCCGTGTTGACCCGCGCGGTCAGGTCGCCAAGCTGCGTGGATTGCATCCGCGATCCGATCACATAGATCTCCTTCGGGCCGGAAAGCCGTGCGTTGGCGCGGCTGGTATCCTCTGCTGCTCTGCTGCGCCCGATCATATCAATGTTAAGCTGGGCGGTGATCTGCTCCAGCGGCACCGTCGCGTTTCGGGTGAAGAAATCAGAACCCCACAGCCCCTTCTCCTCGCCGCAGTGCCACACGAACAGCAGCGAGCGCCGGGGCCGGGAGGGCGACTGCCGGAAGGCATCCGCGATCGCAAGGATCGCTGAGGTGCCCGAACCATCGTCGTCCGCGCCGTTGTAGATGGTATCCCCACGGGCATCCGGGGTGGTCGCGACCCCGATATGATCGTAGTGCGCCCCAAGGGCGACATACTCGTTTTTCAGGACGGGATCGCCCCCCTCCCAGACCGCGACCACGTTCTGTGTTGTCACCGTCTCGGTCACGGAGCGGAGTGCGAGGCGCATCTTTTTCCCGGCAGCGAGGTCAAAGGCGTCCCCTCCCTCGCCGGACGCGCTGCGGGAAAGCGCGGTCTCGGCGCTCAGCCGCTCGCCGGCGAGGAGGAGGCGAGAAGCGGTCGGCGAGAGCACCACGGCAGCCGGGGCAGGTGCGGACGCAGGAGTGGCAGCGGGCGGGGCGGCGACCGGGGCGACTGGGGCGAAGCCGCGTGGGGAATCTGCATTGGTGCGAAGCGTCGTGTAAGCCGCCTCCGATTCTGCCAGGTAGACGATCCCCAGCGCGCCATGGCTTCCGGCATACTGCTGCACATTCTGGGCACCCGCGAAATCCGGTCCGCCGTACCCTTTGGGCAGGCGGCGGCGGTTGACCACCAGGATCTTCCCCCGGACGTTCACACCCCGGTACGAATCCACGCCGCGCCGGGGCAGGACCCAGCCATGGCCGACGTAAACCAGCGGGGCATCCGCAATGTTGACGGTGGCAACGGCGGTTCGGTTCTGTCCGGTGGGAAGCAGGTAATCGCTGCCGTAACGAAGCGGCCTGTTGCCGAGCGCGGCGCGGCTCGTGGCGCTATCGAGCCGGGTGCGAACCAGAGGCACCTTCTGGAAGAAAGTGCCGTCGCTGCCTGCCGGTCTGAAACCCCAGCGCGACAGATGGGTGGCGAGGAACCGCGCCGCGGTGTTCAAACCGTTAGACGGGGTGTCGCGCCCCTGAAGCTCATCCGAGGCGATAAACGAGAGATAGTCCCGGAGCTGGGCCGTATAAATCATCTGGTCTGCCACCGTTGGGGCGGCGGCCGGGGCCAGATAGCCGGTCCTCCCCCGCGCCGCTCCCCGAACGGCGGCGGGAGCAGGGACTGTGTCCGCGAGTGCCTCGGACCTGCCG
>JACMJB010000266.1 GCA_014380815.1 Armatimonadota bacterium | reverse complement strand
GCGGTCTGGTTCGTGCCGCTTTCCGATCTCCAAGACCCCGCCCTCATCCCCAAGACCATCGCCGATATCGTTCGGATTCCCGGGGCCGAGACGGCGGCCCCGCTGGAGCTGATCTGCGAGTGGCTGTCCTGGCGGCCCGCCCTGCTGGTCCTGGATAACCTCGAGCATCTGGTGGAGGGGGCGGCTCCGCTGATCCAGGACCTGCTGGCACGTACCCCCTCTCTGATCGTGCTGACCACCTCGCGGCGGCGGATCGGCCTGCCCGGTGAGCGCGAGGTGCCGGTCCTTCCGTTGCCGGTGCCGTCCCGTGCGCTCGGGGAGTCACTGGACCCCCAGACCCTGCTCGAAAGCGACAGTGTGCAGTTGTTCGTGGACCGGGCGCAGTCAGTGCGCCCCGCATTCCAGATCACCGCGGAGAACGCCCCCGTGATCGCGCAGCTTGTGGACCGGCTCGAAGGGATCCCGCTCGCGGTCGAGCTTTGCGCGGCCTGGGCACAGACCCTGACCCCCTCGCAGATGCTGGGGCAGCTTGCCCGACCGTTCGATCTGCTGGTCAGCCGCTATAGCGAAGTCCCCGTACGACACCAAAGCCTTCGTGCGATGCTGGACTATAGCTGGGCGCAGCTTTCCCTGCCCCTGCAGCGTTTTTTTCGGCGTCTTTCGGTGTTTCGCAGCGGCTGGACTCTGGAGGCCGCCGGGGCGATCTGTGGGGAAGCGGTGGACGACTCCCCATCCCTCGCGGGCGGCGCCGCGGCCCCTGCGGCGCAGGTCCTTGATCTGCTGACCGCGCTGCGCGAACGGTCCCTGATTACCGTCACCGAAGCCGGGTCGGAGATGCACTACCAGATGCTGGAGACCCTGCGCGAGTTCGCCGCGGAAAAGCAGGCGCTCGCGGACGATTCCGAAGCGCTGTGCCGCCGCCATGTCGGCTATTTCCTCCAGACCGCCGAGGGGGCTTTCCCGCACCTGACCGGCCCGGACCAAGCCGTGTGGCTGAACCGACTGGAGGCGGAACAGGACAACCTGCGGGCCGCGCTGGCCTGGGCGGTGGAGAGCGGGGAGGCACGGCTGGGACTGCGGCTTGCCGGGGCGCTGACCCCGTTCTGGGACGCAAGGGGCTATCTGGAGGAGGGGGGGCAGTGGCTTTCCCGCCTGCTGGCCCTGCCCGATCCGCGCGGCGATCTTCCCGCGCTCGCCGCCCGCGCGGCGGCGCTGACCGCACTGGGCCACCTTGCCCGAAACCAGGGGATCTCGCCGGAGGTAGATGCCGCCATGGAGGAGGCGGTTCGCCTGTGGCGTCAGATCGGCGATTCGCGCGGTCTGGCGGCAAGCCTGCAGACCCTGGCGACGATCACTTACTCCCGCGACGGTGACAGCACCCCCGCCGCGCGCCGGTACCTTCAGGAAGGGCTGCGGCTCGCCCGAACCCTGAACGATCAGTCGCTGATGGCGCGCGCCCTGCACAATCTGGGCAATATCTCGCTGGCGCACCGGGAATGGGGGCGTGCCGCCACTTACTACACCGAGAGCCTCGCCCTTTACCGCGCGACCGGCAACCGGAACCGCGCCGCGCACATCCTGAACAATCTGGGACTGGTTTCGCGGTATCAGGAAGAGTACGAGGCGGCCCTGTTCGCGTTCCACGAGTCGCTCGAAACTAGCCGCGAGCTGGGCGACCGCTCCGCGATGGCCTTCACCTCGCTGAACCTGGGGACGATCCACCGGCTCAAAGGACATTACACCTCGGCGCGCTCATTCCTGAATGAGGCCATCCGCTACGCGGTGGAGGCCGGGGAGCGGCGGCTGTTTCCCTGGTGTG
>JACMJB010000265.1 GCA_014380815.1 Armatimonadota bacterium | reverse complement strand
GCCCTCGTGCTCCAGCCGGGGGAGCCGCTTGCCGCCTGGGGCGCCGCGCTCGCCGCGCTCGCGGAAGGCAGGGGCGATGCCGCACTCTTTCGCGACCTGAACCGACGCGATGCCGGACAGGCGATCCCCGCCCACGTCCTCGCCGATGCCACCCTGCTTTCACTGTATGCCCGGCTGATGAACGGCGAGGCGCGCGCGGTCCGGATCGAGACCGAAGCGGTGACCGCCGAGGATGCCAGCGCCCTCCGCCTGGAGATTGCTGCCTTCGCGGCCCTGCGTGGCGGTGACAGGGCGCGCGGCGAAGCGCTGCTCGCGGCCCTGCTCAAGCGGCCCGCGATGCGGGTACTCGCGGAGGATGCCGCGCTCGCCCTGACTTTCGAATCGGACAAGCCCGCCGAAGGGCAGGCTCCGGGCGTATCCGGTACCCTCCAGTTTCCGCAGCCTCCGAAGTCCGGCGCGACCCTGACCGGACGCATCACTCTGTCGCCGCCCGCTGACCTTCCTTCAAGCGCAGCCTTTGTCTCGTACAGCCTGGACGGCGGGGCTTACTCCGCTTCCACAAACCATGCCCCGTTCTTCCTGGAATGGAACACGGCGCGGCTCCCGAACGGGCTGTACACACTTCGGACGATCATTACTGACCGCGATCAGCGGCTTTTGCGGCAGACGGTACGCACCGTTACCCTCGCCAACCAGGATGCCCCGCGCTCGCCGCTTCGCCTGGGCAGCGAACAGCGGTCCCTCCTGCGAGGGCGACTCTGGGCACTGCTTGCACCTCGGCCCTGCCGCAAGGCCGCGCACTTCGCGCTTGCCGAGCGGGCCGTGGAGACCGGCGACCGCGATGCTGCCCTTTCGCGCATGGAGTCCGTGTGCGCTATTGACCCGAAGTTCCGGGGAGCGTATCTTTCGCTGCGCCGCTTTTTCCGCGAGGTGCTGGGGCCTCGCGAGGGGATCTGGCAGGCGCGTACCAGTGAGAAACTGGTTGCGCTTACCTTCGATGATGGCCCAAACCCGCTGCCGTATCGCACCCCGGCCCTTCTGGACGCTCTGAAGGCCGCCGATGCCGCCGCCACCTTCTTTGTGGTCGGCTACCGGGCCGAGCAGTGCCCGGACCTGCTTCAGCGGATGGTGCGTGAGGGACATGAGATCGCCAATCACTCCTACTCGCACCCCAATCTGACCTATCTGACGGACTTCGAGATTCAGCGAGAGCTATGCCGAACGTCGGTTACGGTGCGGGATGCCACCGGACGGCGCCCACGGTTTTATCGCCCCCCCGGCGGCAACTTCAACACCAAGGTAGTGGAGGCCGCCGAGGCACTGGGGATGAGCGGCGCGTACTGGAGCGTAGATGGCGTCAAAACGGAGTTAAAACCTGGTGCCACCCCCGCGGAGCTGACCCGATTCGTGGCGGACCGGGTCCACCCAGGCACGATCATCCTGCTGCACAACGCCCCCACCGTCACGGTCGCCGCCGTACCCTCCCTGGTCAAAGCGCTGCGCGCCAAAGGTTACACGCTCGTCACTATGACCGAACTGGTCCAGCGTACCCGGCGCGGTGGAGGGGTCCCACCGTCGCCCACGCCATCCCCTCTGCCCACCGCAGCCGTGCACCGAGTTCAGGGGTCCCGTGTCGGCAGACCCGTCGTTAAGTTGTAGAAAGAGTGCTCTCCTGAGGCGCATCCTCAGGAGACAAGCTCCGAAGCAGAAGCTCGACCTCATCAAGCGCGGGCATGCCCGCGCGATTTCCTAGCCGGCGGATACGCAGGCTTGCCGCGGCCTGCGCGAACTGGGCGCACCTCACGGGATCACGCCCCTGCAGATAAGCCCACAGGAACGCGCCATGGAAGGTGTCACCCGCGCCGCAGGAGTCCACGGCATCGGGCGTCGAGATGGCAGGCAGCATTCGCACCGTTGTGCGGGTTTCGCGGCGAAATCCAATGACCACGCCGTTTTTGCCAAGGGTCACTCCCGCGATCGTCGCACCGAGCTTGAGGAACTCCTCCACCTGCCGCTGCGGCAAACTCGACACGGCGGGAAAGGCACCCGCTGCTCCCGTTTGTGAAGCCAGGATGATGTCACAATGCGGCAGCAGCGCTTCCGCTCCGGGGCGCATCGTGCCAAGGTCCAGCGAAACGGTTCCGCCTGCTGACCTCACGATTGTTGCAGCACCAAGGGATGCGGGCAGATCGCGTCCGTCCAGATGCAGGAGTCGTGTCGCCGCGAAAAAGGAGCGCCGCATGGGTTCCAGGTCCAGTGGCGGCAGGTGGGCAGCCACTGCCACTATTGTGCGGGAAGCATCCCGCTGGTCGAGGATCACCAGCGACTTGCAAGTGGCGGTCTCCGGCCCCGAGCGCTGAAGAAACGCGTTTTCGATGCCGCCCTCTCCCAGCCAGCGGGAGACCTGTTCGCCTTCGGGGTCGCCGCCGATCACGGAGAGAAGCAGCGGCTTTTGCGGGAGGCCCAGCCGTGCCATCGCCATCAGGGCGACTGGGACTGGGCCACCGACCTGCTCGAGGTATGCGGAGGCGGTTGTTTTTTCGTCGCGCTCCCAGGCCTCTACCTGCACGACGCAGTCTTTGCCTGCCAACCCGATTCCGATTATCGCTGCCATGAAACAGACGTTCCCCGCGCTTTTCTTCCCCAATCTGGTGGGGGTATAATGGAGCCATTCCCTGCGCGCAAGGGGGCGAAGACCTGCCACCGACGCGCCCGTTCCCCAGGAGCCGTGTTTTGTCCATCTCGCACCGCCGCGACCCGCAGCCATCTCGTATTCCCGCGCCACCCGCGCTGGCAGCGCGCCCTGCCTCGCTCCCCGAAGACGAGCAGGGGGAACCGACTCCCCCCGGCGGCGCTCCGCCACTGCCGGTTCGGGTCGCGGGGATCACGCCGCGCGCGTTTGTGATCGGAACCCTGCTGATTCCGCTGCTCGTGTACTGGATTGAGTATACCGAGGTCGTGGCGCAGGGAACGGACCTCGCCGCGATGAGCCTGATCATCGCCGCCGTTTTCGCTCTCTTCGTGCTGCTCTGCCTGAATGCGGTCGTCACCCGGTTCGCCCCGAAGCACGCGCTATCGCAGGCAGAGATGCTGTTTGTCTATATCATGCAGACCGTCAGCCTGGGTATCAGCGGGATCGGCATGATGCAGTTTCTGGTTCCAACTCTGGGCAACTCTACCTACTACGCCAACGAGGCGAACGGCTGGACCGATCTGTTCCAGCGGGCGATTCCGACCTGGCTAGTGCCCAGCGTCGCCGACAGTCCCAATGCCCTGCTGAAGTTTTACCGGGGCAACGACCGGCTGAGTCTAGAGTATCTGGGGGCCTGGGCCGCGCCGATCTTCTGGTGGTCCGCCTTTATCTGCGTTCTGCTCGGTTCTATGCTCTGTCTGAACGTCGTGCTGCGGCGACAGTGGATGGACAACGAAAAACTCCCTTTCCCGGTCGTCTATCTGCCGCTGGAACTGACCCGAAACGACCCGGAGACCGGCCCGATCTGGCGTAACCGGCTATTCTGGGGGGCATTCGCAGTGCCGGTCGTGCTGGAGACCCTGGCCTCACTGAACTATCTGAACCCCGGGATCCCCTCGCTCCCGCTGAAACCATCTACCCTACCTAATATCGGAGAGTTCTTCACACAGCCGCCTCTGAACGCCATCGGCTATCTGCCGCTCGGCTTTTACCCGCTGGTGATTGGCCTGGTCTATTTCCTGCCGGTCGAAGTCTCGTTTTCGTCGTGGTTCTTCTATCTGCTGACCAAGGCTGAGGATGTCGCCGTGGTCGCACTGGGGCTGAAAGCGCCGGGCACACCGCCCACGCTTGCCCGCATGCCTTACCACGGCGAGCAGGGCGGCGGGGCGTTTCTGGCTCTTGCTCTGTTCGGCTTCTGGAGCTACCGGAAGTACCTGTCGCAGGTGATCGGCAAGGCGCTCGGCGAAAAGGAGTTCCAGGACGTTCCCGATGAGAACGAACCGATCCCGTACCGGCTGGCGGTCTTCGGATTTCTGACCGGGTTTCTGCTGCTTTCGGCTTTCGGCTGGGTAGGCGGCATGGTCTGGTGGCTGCCTCCCGCCTTCTTCGCCCTTTACTTCCTGTTCGCGGTCACTTTTACCCGTGTCCGCGCGGAGGCGGGTCTGCCCTGGGGCTATGGCCCGCAGATCAGCCCGCACGGCCTTTTGACCGAGGTGGCGGGCAAGACCCACTATGATCTGCCGTCGCTGACCATGCTGACGCTGTTTCAATGGTTCGATATGGACTACCGGGCGATGGCGATGCCGCAGCAGATGGAGGCATTGAAGATGGGGAGCGCCGCAAATAGTCCCGCCCGCCTGAACAATCGGCATATCTACCTGGTCATCCTGTGGGCGACCCTGATCGGGGTGATCTCATCGTGGTGGGCGCTGCTCTCCATCTACTACCAGTACGGCGCGGCGACCGGCAACGTCAATAGCTGGCGCACGAACATGGGTTCGGCGGGCTTCAATCTGCTTTCCGATTGGATCAAGAACCCCACGCGCTTTGAGCCAAACCGTCTTTACGGGGTCTTCACCGGCATGGGGATCACCGGCTTCCTGATGGCGGCCCGGACCCGCTTCACCGGCTGGCCCCTGCACCCCATCGGCTATGTTCTGGCGGAGACCAGCACCATGGTCTGGCTCTGGTGCCCGACACTCGTTGGCTGGCTGCTCAAGTTGCTGACACTGCGCTATGGTGGGATGAGCCTTTACAAAAAGATGATCCCCTTCGCCATCGGCCTGATCCTCGGTGACTACATTACCTCGTCCGTGTGGGCGCTGATCGGACTGTATCTCAAGATCCCGACCTACCGCGCGTTTCCGATCTAGGGGGAATGGGGGCGAAGCTCCTCCAAGTGGTGACGCAGGTACTCAGGTACTGAAAAAGAAACCGCCGCTTTTCCGTTTCCCAGCCTGCGGAAACGGACGGGCGGCCTGGCGCACGACAGGCCGCCGAGCGGATCCGCGCCTCATACTGGGCAGCGGTCACGCGCTGGCACAGATCGCCGACACGGTAGGTTGCATCGGCGAAGGTGCCCACCGGGCGCAAGCGGACCAGGCAGTCCTCGTATTCTGGCGCGGCGAGAGTCAGGAATCCTGCCCTTCTGCGCCTTTTCCTCTGCCTCTGCCAAACCGAACCTGCAAACGGGAAACCTGCCGCCGCACTTGAGCGTATCTGGTGTATAGGATACCCTGAAGCGGTGGAGAGGGCGGACCGTTCCCGGTCACGATCTCCGATCCCCACTCGTTTGATTCTCCGGGAAGGCTATAACCGTTATTTATGTGGGATCTTTTTCGTAACGCGGGCTGGGCGGCCTACCCGCTGGGCTTCTGCTCCGTGATCGCGGTCGCGATCGTGCTGGAGCGGTTCTATACGCTGGGGCATCTGCGGCGGCTGGAGGCGGAGGCGTTCCGTGGCCTGCTGCGACGCTTCGACGAGACCGGGCAGATTGACGCCGCCAACACGGGCGACGGCGTGGCCGCGGACGCACCTTCGGTGCGTGTTTTGGAGGCAATCGCCCCGGTTCGCCATGCCAGCGTTGAGGCGCGAAAAGAGGCCGCCGACATCGCGCTTTCGCAGCAGCGCCTTCGCCTGCGACGGTTCCTGCCGGGTCTTGCAACGATCGGCTCGACCGCGCCGTTCATCGGACTATTCGGGACGGTTCTGGGTGTCATGACCGCCTTTCGCGGCATGTCCACCACCGGCCTGTCCGGAGAGACGATGGCCTCGGGCATCTCCGAGGCGCTTTCGGCGACCGCGCTGGGCCTGCTGGTCGCCATTCCCGCCGTCTTCGCGTACAACTTTTTCACCGGGGCGGTGTCGGGCTTCCTGCTGGAGATCCAGAACCACACCGTTCGCCTTGGGGCGCTGATGGAACCACAGGCCCAACCGGGCCGGGAGGCAAAGTAGCGCGCCGATGCACGGAACCTCCCGAGACGACGACGATCCCGTGGTCGAACTGAACCTGATCCCACTGATTGATATTTCCCTGACGCTGCTGATCATCCTGATGGTCACGAGCGCATTCATCAAGAAGCCTGGCATGGCGCTGAAGCTGCCCGCCACACAGACCCGCGAGGGCGCCCCGGAAACGAACCGCGATCTGGTGGTCCTGGTGGCAAAAGACGGACGTTTCTTTGTTGACAGCAAGATCCAGAGCGACGAGACGCTGCGCATCCGCATGACGAGCCTGGCAACCCGAAACAAGCAGGCGCGCGTGTTGCTGAAAGGCGATCGTGATGTCCCGTATGGGCGTGTGATGCGCGCGATGGACCTTGCGCGGCTGTCCGGTCTGACACGGGTCGTACTGCCGACGGACCCGACACCGCCCGCGGCGGCAGCCCGATGAGGCGCTCGGCGACGGTAGAACGCGGCTGGTGGCTGCTGATGGCCTTTGCGGCGGCCTCCCTTCTGCTGCATGGTCTGGCCTTTTACGGCAGCCGAGGATGGTCGCTGTTTGGGCCGCAGGTGGCAAGTGTAGGGCAGGGCGAGGTCGAGGTATCACTGCCCCCATTGCCGCCTGTCCCAAAACCAGCGACACGAGAAGCCGCAAAAACGCCCCCAAAGCCGGTGGAAACGCCCGCTCCCAAAGCGCCCACGACACCCAAGGTGGTGGCGCGACGCGATAACAATGTTCCGGTCCCCTTCGCGCCAAAACCAGTCCCTAAGATTCGCGGGGTCGCGCCAAAGGATGCCGAGAGGCCGGTCTCAAAGACGGAGACCTCCCCGGATCCGGTCGAGATCCCGCAGCCTCTGCCGGTGCCCACCACGCGCCCGCCGCAGATCGCGGGTGGCAAGTTCCCGGATCGCGCCCTGACGCCATTGCCGCTTGGCGTGGAGTCCGGAGACCGTCTGACGACGCTGATCCCGCAGCCGCGTGTCTTGCGCGACGTTCCGATAAGCCAGAAGCCACTCGGCCCGCGCGATGTCAAGAGCGGGGCGGGCGCGGCTCCCGGACCGACGCCGACCGTGACGGCAAAGGCACCCGACGTCGCCGAACCTCTGTCCTCCGGCAACAGCGGAACCACCGGCGGAACCGGTAATCCCCAGGGGGCGACTATCGGCAACAGCGCCGACGAAGGCGGCAGTGGGGCTGGCCTGCGGCGCGGCCTGCCCTTTGGCGATCCCGGCGGCGTTCTGGAGGGGGACGATCCCAATGGCGGGGGAGGAACAGGAGGCGGACCCGGTGGACCGGGCACGGGACGCTTTTACAGCACCCGGCGCGGCGGTGGCGCGGGCGCCCCGGTCCGAGTGATCTATGTGCTGGATATTTCCGGGAGCATGCAGGAGGACAACCGACTGGATAAGGCCAAACAGGCGCTAAAACAGGCACTGCAGGAGCTGACGCCACAGGATACGTTCAATGTCATTATCTTCTCGGACGAAGCCTTCGCCTATGCCCGCACCCCACGCCCCGCGACCGTGGGACGAATCTCCGGTGGCGAGGCGTTTGTGGAGAACATGCAGCCGCACGGCGCGACCAACTACAGTGCGGCGCTGACACTTGCATTCGCTCAGCCGGACGCGACCCATATTGTCTTCATGTCGGACGGACTACCGACCCTAGGGGTGGGCGTCAATGATCAGACGATGGAACTCGAGGGGGATACCCTACGCCGCTGGGTTCGCCAGCAGAACGCGGGTCGTACCCACATCCTGACGCTGGGGCTTGGCTCCGGCCCTAAATGGGATGGGATCGAACTGCTGAGAGATATTGCCAACGACAACGGCGGCACGTTCAAGTACATTGACCTCAAACGGCGGTGAAAACAGTACGCAGTGGACAGTAGAGCGCAGAGAAGGCCCGGCCAGTAAGTAAATAGGTGGGGCCATGCCTTCTGGTCTGTGTCTACGGCCCGATCGTAGTCGGTGGGGTGACCGTGCCCGCGATGATGTCCGCTTTCAAGCCGTCAATCTTCTGAAGCACGGCGGGCGGAACGTCCTTCTTCGTGTATTTCATCTCGGATAGGCTCACACCACCCTCTTTGAGACCGAGCGTGACGGTGCCTGACTTGAAGCTGTCGGTCGTCACCGACTTACAGACATCGAACACGGCCGTATCCACTCGCTTGACCATGGAGGTGAGGACGCGACCGGGGGCGTCGCCGTCCTGATCCTTGTCTACGCCGATCGCATAGAAGCCCGTCCCCTTAGCAGCGACCGCTTTGATGACGCCCGTGCCGACATTACCCGACGCATGATAGAGGATGTCCGCGCCGCTTCCCATCTGCGAGATGGCGATCTCCTGCCCCTTCGAAGCATCCACGAAGGACTGGGCATACCCGACCACGACCTGCGCCTGTGGGTTTGTCGCCTTGACTCCCGCCGCGTAGCCCGCCTGGAACTTTTCAATCAGCGGCATCTGCTCACCGCCGATAAAGCCGACCTTGTTTGATTTAGTCATCAGCCCTGCAAGCGCCCCCACCAGGTATGATCCCTGCTCCTCACGGAACTTATAGGCGGCACAGTTCGGCAACGGGGGGGCATCACCATCAATGATGGCGAATTTGACCTTTGGGTAGCGTGGCGCGACCTCTTTCAGCGCATCCTGCATCCGAAATCCGAGCGCAAAGACCACGTCATACCCCCCACGGGCGTACTGCGTCAGATTCGATACGTAGTCCGCATTCTGCTTGCTTTCCGTGAACTTGACTGCGATTCCAAGCTCTTTGCCGGCTCGCTGAAGGCCATCCCAGGCCGAGGCGTTGAAAGATTTGTCGTTGATCCCCCCCACGTCCGTGACCAGACCGGCCTTGATATTGCTGGTGGTTGCGGGGGGAGTCACCGTGGAAGTGCCGCCTTGGGTGGCGGGGGGGGTCGTGCTGGTGGTAGGGCAGCCGGTGATCAGCAGGGACACGGCGCAGAGAGTAACGAGCGAAACCAGCGCGGAAACGGGGCGGCGTGATGCGGTAGTGCGCACGCCGGTCAGAGGATTTGTCAAGAAACCGATTCTCCTGTACGAAACCGATAATGAAATGCCTGCGCCTTCATTATGCCACAGGTCCAGGGCATGGACCCAGACGGCAGACGCCCCCCGGCTTGCTGAAGTCGGGGGGCGTCCTGTCGTACCGCGAGTGGGCCGGTTAGCGCAGGGTTCGCGTCGCGCGGACGGCGCGGGCGGCGACGCCCAGGGTGATTACGAGCGCGGCGCCGAGGTTTGTGTAGACCCAGGGGAGAGCGGCGTGCCCGAAGGTCGCTGCGGTGAATGGGACAGCGCCGGTCGAGATCGCCTGCGCCATCGCGAGTGTCACGCCCATCGCCGCAGCACCGGCGACCTTGATCATCGCGCCGCTTCGACGGGTGACCATCAGCAGGGCCAGCGGAAGAAGCGCGGAGAAGGTCAGCAGGTTCCACGCGGAGTCCGCGCCGACACGGGCGGCGAACCAGGCCGGGACAAAGAAGGCGGCGAGCAGCGTGCCTGCCATCATCACCCTCAGCATGTTTGAGCGGTAGCGGAGTCGCGCCCCCAGCAGCAACAGCATACCCGCCATCGCGGCGACCAGGAACTGCAGGGCGTTCGGACCGACCTGCGCGGCGGCCTTGTCCGTCGCCCCGGCGGCGGACAAAACCCCCGCGCCGTACTTGTTCTTTTCGCCCTTGGGACTTGCGGTGGAGGTCAGGATCTCCTTCACCCGCGCGGCATCCGTCACCCCTTGTGCCTGGATCAGCGCGGCGACCGCGGCGACGTGCGGCGAGGCCATCGAGGTGCCCTGGAAGAAGTAATAGTTATCGCCCTTGCCGCCCTGATCTTCGGGGAAGTTGGTGTTCTGCAGGATTCCATCCTGCGGTCCGTTAGTCGTATCGCCGCCAGGCGCGGCGAGCGCGACCTGCTTGCCGTAAGACGAGTAGAAGGCCAGATTGCCGGATGGTCCGACTGACGACACGGCGATGCACTCCGGGAAGGCGGCGGGATAACCGACCGGTTCGCCAAAGCCATTACCGGCGGCGCAGACAATGACGACGTTTTTCTTTTTGGCGTACTTACAGGCGTTTCGGATCACCTCGGAGGGCATGGAGGAGCCGAGGCTCATGTTGATGACATTCGCGCCGTGGTCGGCAGCCCAGCGGATCGCATCGGCGATGTCCGCGCTCGACCCACTTCCCTGTGCGGAAAGGACCTTGAGCGGCATGATGCTCGCTTCAAAGGCCAGACCCGCGACCCCCTCGTTGTTGTTGGTGGCCTCGGCGACCGTGCCCGCGACATGGGTTCCGTGTCCGTGGTCATCGAACGGGTCCGCATCCCGGTTCACAAAATCGTAGCCCGAAACCAGCGTCGTGGTCGCGAAGTCGCGGCAGGGCTGGCCCTTCTTGGAGGGTCCCGCCGAGACGCCGGTATCAATCACGGCAACCACGACCCCCTTGCCGCGCGACCGCTTCCATGCGTCTTCCGCACCTACCATCTGCAGGTTCCACTGCTCGCCATAGCGCGGGTCGTTGGGCTTGAAGTTCGAGGCGTCCGCCGAAGTAGCGGACGCGCGGAACCGGCTGTCCGGCCCCTCGCAAGTTATATTGATCAGACCGGAACCGTCGGGCGTCTCGCTGACCGTGGCGAGGAGCGACGGCGCGCAGAGGCTCGTCATGGCTCGCTGCTCGGCTTCCCGCTTGGCAGCCTCTTTGGCGGCCTTCCAGGACCTCTCCGGGTCGCCGTAGGGGTTCGGGGGCAGCGTGTAGGTCACCTCTGGCTCCGCGACCTCCACGCGTCCGTCGGCGCGCAGTGCGCGGAGCAGGCGGGAGGCATCCACGCCGGGTGTCACCGATGCCTCCATCAGCTTGTCGCTGGTGGCAGCGAAAGAGGAGGAAAATTCAAGGTCCAGACCAGTGCTGCGCTCGATCTCCGCGACATCGGTGTCAGTGACATTGTCCCGCAGGTCCACGACCAGCGTTTGCCGATCCGAGACGCCATCATGGACATAGGTATATTCGACCGGCGCGGTGAGATCCGGCGCGAGCCAGGTGCCCACCAGGGGCGCTGCGGCGAGGCCTAGCGCGGAGCAGATGCCCAGTGCGGCGAGGGTGGGACGGACTTTTGGACTAATCGGGCGCATCGTATTTAAGAAGCCTTCCTTACGGAGCGATAACCGTGGACGGTCAACACGGTCAACACGGTTGACTGTAAACCGTTCCTGGACCAGCAAGCGGACGAAAGAGAGCATTGAAAGGAGCGAAAGACAGAACAAGCCACGACACTAGGCCGTGGCTTCCGTTTTCAGCTCTGGGTGGCGAGACAGGATGTACTCGTAGCGGTCGGTGGGCGGGCCGGGCTTGCGCTCGTCGAAGAGCGGGTTGCCGCCCGCGTAGACCGTTCCCGGTGGGTCTCCGAACTGGTTGCGCCCTGTTTTCTGGATCCAGTCGTCAATCCTGGTTTTGGTTGCCTGATCTATTGGCATCTTCCAAGTACCTTTCGCCTAGCTTTCCAGTCCCGTCTTCCCACCACTCTCAGGGCGGCGTTCGTCAAAGGAGGGGTTTCCGCCCGCATAGACCGTCTCGGAGTGTTTGCCGGGACCCTCTGACCGGCGCTCATCAAACCGGGCATTGCCGCCCGCATGCAGCGTTTCCGATTCCGCACCGGATTTTGAAGCGGGGCGAAGGATCTTGGAGATTCCCCTTCTCAGTGACATGACCGGTTGCGACCTTTCCCAGCACCAGGTTCCCACGCGGAATCCTGGGGCGATGAATCTAACATACGGTGCTCCGCACCGGTTTTGTTTCCAATCTAATGTACCCGAATTTTCCTCTCTTTTCGCGGAAAATCGTTGCGAAGCTGAACTATCGCCTGCCCCACAACCGGCTGACCCCCAAGGCGCCACCGCGCGCCGCACACGGTGGGAAGACCGGACATCTGGACAGCGGGTCCTGCGGCGTGGGCCGAGTGCCTTCGTGGTGACCCTCGACCCCAGCGCGGTGGTGGGAGATACAGCCCGCGAAGCCGTTCCGGTCAAATCTGGAGCGCGTGACGGTCACAATGAGAGCGGAGAGGCAGCTTCGCTACCATCCGGCCTTCAGCAGAGATTCGGGCATTTGACCGTTATCGCTTGCCCAGCAATCCGCAGACCGGGTGCAGGGAATCGCTCAGAAACGCGCGCCAGGCCCCCTCGGGCACCCAAACACGCTCCAGATCATCCTCGGCGTCGGTTTCGTCCGTGCCAAGACACAGAACGCGATATAGAAAAACGAACACGGAAACCCGCTTATTTGCCGCGCAATGGACGAAGACCTTTTTATCTTCGCAGGACTGCATCACCTCGAAGAACCGGAAAAGCTCTTCTCGGTTTGGGGCTGCCCAATCCACCGAAATTCCTTCGTACCGCAGGCCGAGCGCGGTGACGATCTCCGGCTCCCCGCCGACAAAATGCGGATTTGTCGGCGGCACCAAATTTATAACGACCTCAAAACCTTCCGCCTTGAGTGCGGCGAACTGTTCGGGGGTTGGTTGACCAGCGGTCACCAGCCTGTCGGAGATGGCACAAAGGTCACGGATTCCGGTGATTTCAGAAGTTCGAAACATTGATGTGCCACCCATTCGACACCTGGCGGCTCTTTTCCTCGTTCGGATCTCGTTCTGAAATGAGAGAATGGGGCGCTATTACTTCTCGGGACGCTCCCACCAGTCACCGTCAATCATCAGATCGGAGTTGGGCTTTTCCTTGCTCCAATTGGGCATTATAAACGCGACTTTGACACTTCGCTGCCCATCCCTCTCCATCGTCAGGAGCACTCCATCGAGCCGCCAGCGTCCCGCCGCGTTTTTCGCGCTATTGGAGTAAATCCCGACATCGCCGCCGCTCTTGAAGCCATCCCCCATATTTGCCGTGGTCGAGCTGGCAAAGCTCTTTTTCGCGTTCGTGAAAGTCCCATCAGCACGGAACTGCAGGTCACTGTTAGAACCCGCCGCGACCATGGGCGCGCCTCCGCCCATGGTGCCCATGGTAGTCAGGCTCTGACTCTTCCATGGCCCCAGCACCTGCTTGGAGGTAGGGACGATCACCGGGTAGTAGGTGTCATAGGCGGTATCTGTCTTGATCGGCCCGTCGTCATCCCACCAGCCCTTGGGGTGCTTGCGCAAAACTCGCTGCGGCTCGCTCTTGTCGTTCGGGAAGCTCAGCGTCAGTGTATTTCCCGTCTGCTTCCAGCGGCCTATATCGAATGGTTTGAGCATGGTTCGCAGCGTCGCCGCATCAAATCGGGGCATCGGTTTGCTGGGCAGATCATCGAAGGCCGACCCATCGGGAAACAGGATCAAGTGATCAAAGTTCGTGGTCATCGAGGTGCCGTAGGAGATGCGGTACTTCACAAAAATCCGCGCGCCGCCAAGCGAGGCGGCAGGAAGCGGACCGGTCGAGGCCCGCACTTTTGGGACGGCACCCCCCCCTGGGGACCCCGCCGCTGTGCCGGACGCGGCACCACGGATCGTGTTCGCGAACGCCCCAGAGTACCGCACCAGTAAATCACGGTTCCCCGCGCCCAGCAGGAAGAGATAGCCGTTACCCCCGGCTTCCCGGCTTGCGAAGATACAGGGCTGCCCGGCCACCGTCGCGGTTGCGAGCAGCAGCGTTATGCCGTCCGTCGCCTTGCTTGTGATCTTGCCGACACGGGCATTTTTCCCGGCGTTGTTCGCGGCGATCCGCTTTTTCATCCAGGATTCCAGATCGCCCCCCGCGCCGAGAGGCTCGGGGGGGAAGACCAGGATCAGGGCCTTTTCGCCCGGCGCGAGATCCGGGGGCACAAAGAAGCGAAGACCGTTTTTCTGCTCGTCTTTCCAGCCTGCGGGCGGCGCCTGAGCCTGTGCCGCAGTCAGGGGAGAGATCATCGAAGTGGTCAGTAAGCAGAGGCCGAAAGCCAGGACATTCCGGTTGATAGACATCGCGAAGGTCATTCCTTATGCCAGCATGGACCGGCGGTTCAGTGTGCTGACCTGACCGATCCCGGATTGCAACAGCCGCTGCAGCAGGGCGGGGCGCCCCTGCTCCAGCGCCCACTGCATCTCATCATCCGTGATGGTCGTCATCACCAGCAGGGTCATTTCACCGTTTGGAAGCGAGAAGCCAGTCGGTAGCGGCGGCTGCGCTGGGGCGATAAAGATATTGACGGCATTCCCGCCGCCGATACCGATCTGCTCAACCGTCAGGCCCTGGTATTGCTTGACCCGTTCCAGGATACCGACATCGTTGAGCAGTTCGGCATTTACCGCCCACTGCAGCAGCCAGAGCGGCCAGTCGCCTTCGTCCCGGGTCACGATCATCAGTTCATAGCCATACCCGGGCTGACCGGGGACAGTGGGCAACACGGATTCCTTGCGCTGCAAAGTGCCCTGGGTGCCAATCGGACGCCCCTGGGCGTCGGTCTGGGTGACACTATTCGAGACCGTGATGGTGGCGGGCATGTCCGGGTTGGTCAGGCCGAAAGTGGTATACACTCGCAGCGAATCGCCCAGGAGTGTGGCGGGGATCGCGTA
This sequence comes from Armatimonadota bacterium, assembly GCA_014380815.1. Lineage (GTDB taxonomy): Bacteria > Armatimonadota > Armatimonadia > Armatimonadales > Armatimonadaceae > JACMJB01. Next base: position 3,587 of record JACMJB010000265.1, on the reverse strand, counting down.
TAGTCCTCCGCCCGGCCAGACCCCCACCAGATTCATCATTTTGAGAATATCATTAGGGAGCGGGCCGAATTGGGCCTCGTAATGGGCCTGACGGGCCTCATAGACCTGCTGCCAGAATGCCTCTTCCCGGTCCCGCGAATCATCGCTCGTGATGCTCATTTTGCTGTCCTTTTGCGCCGTTTATACCGGTCTTGAAGGATGCCCACCGGATGGCGTCCGCATGATCACTATTCCCACTGAAACGGACCCGGAAACTCTCCAGGGCATCGTGGACAAGCACACCTGCCGCGTTTTCCCTCGCGCGAACGAGCCTCCTCACACCTGACCGAACGGCTCGCTCCCCGCCGACTTGGCGACGATACGCAGCAGGGTGGAAAGCATTTCGGTGCGGTCCACGCCATTCAGGGCCAGCGCGGCCTGGGTCTCGACATATCCGAACGGAACCCCCATGTCGTAGCGCTCCCCGTGGGTTTCGACCGCGACATAGCGTTCGTTTTCGCGCAGCATTTCCTGGCTGCTGGTTAGCTGAATCTCGCCTTTTTCGCGCAGGTCATGGTCAATATGGTGCTTCAGGCAGTCGAAAAGCGAGGGCGGAAAGACATGCATCCCGAAGAAGCAGAGGTAGTAACCGCGCTTGACACCCGGCGTCTGCAGATGCTCGGCGGCATACTCGATGCTCGGCTTCTCCTTGATCGCACTCACTTCGTAGGTGGCGGGGTCGGAGCCGAGCGGTGTCCCACAGACCGTTCCGAACAGATGCAGCTTGTCATCGGGGGTCTGCTGAACTCCGGAAACAGCGCACTGGGCCACATTGTAGGTTTCGATGACCTGCTGCGCGCACCGTTTCTTTTCGCCGGAGATATACACATGGTCCCCCAGCAGCAGCAGAAACGGTTCATCGCCCACGAAGTCTTTGGCCTGGTAAACAGCGTGGCCGTAGCCCTCAGGGGTCGGCTGCTCGACATAGGTGATGCGCTCTTCCATCCGCCGCAGAGCATCCGCCTGGGCAAGCGCCCACTCCTTGTTTTTGAAGATCTTGCGCTCGTCATCGCGCAGCCGGGAAAAGTGCCGTTTGAACGGTTCCTGTCCGCCCGGACTGACGACCACACAGATGTCTTCGACCCCGGACGCCAGGCACTCCTCAATGATGATCTGAATTGTCGGTTTGGTGATGCCGTCCACGTCCACGAGCGGCAGAAGCTCTTTCTGAATGCTGCGTGTGGCGGGGAACTGTCGCGTTCCCCGACCCGCCGCCGTGATGACCGCCTTACGAACGATGCCCATTGGTTACCTCTTTCAGCAGCGCCTGCAGATGCGGCTCGATGCGGTCACGTAGGGCGGCATTGGCGTATCCTGCCCAGGCGACGTTCGCGCGAATATCGAGCGGGGCGGAGAGGCGTTGCCCGTTTTCGTCGGTGATGAGGACACCTGCCTCCCGCGCGATCAGTTCCGTGCAGATGTCGTAAGGGTGACAGACCAGCTTTTTGGGCAGGCCGAGTGCCTCGAAGAAGACCGGGCGCAGATCCGCCAGGAAGCGGTCGTGGCCGACCAGGATCTCATAGATCTGACCACCCGTCGCGATGTACTGATCGTCGAAGACCAGTGGGTTTTCGCCATCGTCGGGTGCGACCAGGGCCAGCAGCTTCTCCTCGAAGGCGGCGGTAGCGGCTTTAGCAGGCGGGAAAAACTTAGCGATACTGGCGAAGCCGTGCGCGAGATTGTCGGCCTGCGAAGGTCGGAGGGGGAGCGTTTTGCGCGCGCCCGTGAACAGATTTCGGGACTCGCGGTGCGCCCCGCCCCCCACCGTTGCCCAGAGTTGGTCGGCATACAGTGCGCGCGTGGTCGGAGCCTCAGTCATTACCGCGGCCTCGATATCCGCGAGCGTCGTTTCGCGACCCTTGTTGGGCGCGATCCCCGACAGAATCCAGGCGGCGCGCTTGTTGTACATAATATTTCGTGTGCCGTCAATCGGGTCCACGATCATCAGGAACTGCGCGTCGGTCTCGGTCGCGCTTTCGGGGAAAACGCGCCAGCCCGCGTCCTCGATGCCTTCGGAGATCAGGACAAAAGGTCCATCCTCCCGCGCCCATGTCTCACAGAATGCATGCAGTACTTCGTCCACATGGGCGTCAATCGTGTAGATCGTGTCTCCACCGCGCACATCGGCGACCCCGGCAAGGTCCTCGCTCCCCAGATCCTCTTCCTGGGCGCGCAGATGCTGCAGCATGTTTTCCTGCATCTGCTCATGCACCGCGCGCAGCTTCTCGACATAGTATCCGGCAGGTTTCGGCAGCAAGGTACGACTCCTTCAGGCCCCGGCGGTCCGCTCCGCGACAGGTGCCAGTGGCGGCAGGTTATTCTCAGGCCGGTCCAGGTAGAGATACGCGCACGACGACCAATCATCCTGCCGCTCAAACAGAATACCCGATTCGCCGTCGGTGGACAGGTCGGCGGGAACCAGACCTGGTCCGGCCCGGTAAACGGTTTTGTCCTGCTGGTGCAGCCATTCGCGATTCGCGCCGAAGCAGTGCCCGATCTGCTGAATCGTCACTCGGAGAGACTGGTGAAACCAGATCGGATCGGGAACGTGATAGCGGTAGAAACAGTAGGCCATCGCGGCGTCGTCGGCGACCGGGCAGCCCTGATAGGCGTGGGCAAACTGCCCCTGCGCCCAGGCGGTGCCGATATAGTCCTCCGTGCCGGTGCCGCAAAGAGTCGGGTGATCCGTATCGCCATCCCGGTAACACTTCACCTCGCCTTCACCCCACCACGACCTGCCATACCGTTCGGTGTTCGCCCGCACTCCGATGTTGACCCCAAGAAACCGCCCACGCCCGGTCACCGGGGGCAGCAGTTCATAGTCGCGCTGAAGTATCGTCGGGTTCTCACGACGGAAGTGGGCGTGGAAATACCATGTGTCCGCCTCGTGCGGTTCACCGACTGTATAATTGACCTCGTAGAACAGCATCGGCAGGTCCACGGTCGTTTCGTTTGTGACAACAAGCCGAAGACCGCTCCGGAACGGCATCGGGGCGATGCAGTTGAAGCTGCGGGCCTCCGGGCTTGCGAACAGGGCAGACTCGAAGGCAGCCATGCGTCCCAGCCCGACCCCAAAGAAATCGCCGAGCGGGGCGGAGACGGCGGGTATCCGCGCCCCGTCCCAGAAGAAGTCGAGACGCAGGCCGCGCAGCATCGCCGGGGACCGGTCCGAGATCGTCATCCAGATACGGCGGACCGTCCCGGAAACGCCGGACGGTTCGAAGGCCAGCGTCACCGATTCGCCCGCCGCAAGGGAAAGACTGGGGCTGCCTTTGCGTCCGCCACGGACGGTCGCCGCCGCACTGCGCCCGCCCAGCGGGTTTTCCGGGCTGGCCCAGCGGGTCTCGACAGCGGCGGGAGGGGCGCGGAACAGATCGTCGTTCATAGGGGTTCTCAGGTTCGCCGGGCAGGGGGTGGGCATGCCGGTAGACACGCGGGCAGGAGGGCAAGGTCTGACTTAGGCGAGGGGCCAAGGGGCGAGGGGCCGTCGAAGGAGGGACAAGGTCTGGGTTACGTTCTCCTCACCCCACCTTCACCTGTCGCACCTC
>JACMJB010000264.1 GCA_014380815.1 Armatimonadota bacterium | reverse complement strand
CGGCGCGGCGCGGCGGCGCGGGCCGCATCCACAACGGTGGGAGACGCGACAACGAGGAAATAGCCACTGGAGCGCATCCCCCCGCCAAGACTTGCGACCTGCGGCAGCGAAGCGTTGTAGCTCAGCACGGACAGCGCGACGTTCCGGGCCGCACCTTTCGCCGGGGCGATATACAGCGTGAAGTCCGGATTCTCCGCAAGCGCGGCGGACTTTCCTCCCGTCGTGTCCCACGTCACCACGACCTTTTTATCGTCTACACGGCGGACCTCCACTTCCTGAGTCGGGGAATAGAGGCTGCCGACTGGCTGCGCGGAGGACACGACGACACGCACCGAGACGGATTGCGGCTTCAAGTTGCCGGGCAGGTACGGCCCGACCAGGGTCCAGGCATACTTCTTAGCGTCCCCCTCGCGGGGAAGAACCGTGACCAGCTTGAGCGTGATTTTACGCTCCGAGTGCGGCGCGATCGGGAAGACCCGCGCTCGAAGCAGACCACGTCCCTGATACGTGAGCAGCGCGGGGTCCCGGCGTCGGCGCACGATCTCTTCGTAGGTGCGTGTCGCCTCGTCTTTTTCCAGCAGTCTGGCATCCAGGCGGGTCTCACCGTCGTACATCGCGAACGACGAGATACTGGCTCCCACAGGAACGGGAAACAGAAAATCCGCCTCCTGGTTGGTGCCCGTGTCGTTGCGGAAAACATGCGTCGTCTCCGTCTCAGCGACCCCGTCCCGGACTGTGGCATTGACCACGATTGACCGCACCGATACATTCTGCCCGGTAACCGGCGGTGGAAACGGGCGCGGGCGCGGACGGACGATGGGAGGCTCGATCGGATGGCTGGGCGGCTGGTATGTCGAACGAGAGGCGACGGCTGCCGCCCCCATCAGGCCGAGCGCGGCCACGGCGAGCAGGGGTCGAAGGCGTTGGGTGATCGGATAATGCATCTTCGGGTTTTCCTCAGCAAGGGTCATTGCCGAGTTGGACCCGCCCCCCGCGCGACGCCTTCAATCCAGCCTCGCAGCTCGCTAAAGCGGAAGGAATTGCGTCTGTCCCGTGTCGGATGCCCTCAAACCGGCCTCCAGGATCTCCTGAGCGATCAGGGAAACCTCCGGAGCACAGACCCCCTCAAACGCCGCTCCCGTCATCAAGCCATGGATGAAATACTCAGGACCCGACCGGTACGGGGCGACTGGTGTGGACGGCATGATGCTTTCGGGCGCCTGACCCGGACGAAGCAGCAGAAGCGTGCGATCCCCCGTGTTCACCGACAGCGCCCCGGTGCTGCCATAAGCGACCGGATTATTGGTGGCGTAACCCGTCACCTGGGTCCACGAGGCTTCCGCAACCGCCAGGGCATGCGGGTACTGCATTGTCACGATGGCATTGTCATCGGGCAGCGGGTAGTCCTTTGCCAGGACCCCCCGCAGGCCGGTCACCCGGCTGGGGGCGCCCAGCAGGCGCGATGCCATTACCGCGCCGTAACCGCAATAGTCCATGAGGGCACCTGCGCCGTTCTTTTCGGCATCGTACAGCCACTCCACAAAATGCGGATCACAGCCGATTTCGCGCGGCCCATTATGCGCCGAGCGGTACTTGAAGTAGCGCAGGTCCCCGATCTCGCCCGCCACGATGCGGCGCTCCATCTCCTGCCAGGGAGGCTGCCAGGCGGACGGCCAGTTGACCATAAGGCGGGTCCCATGGCTGGCGAGGGAGGCCATCATCCGGCGTGCCTGCTCCAGAGTCGCCGCCATCGGTTTCTCGATGATGCAATGGATTCCTCGGTGGGCGCAGGATTCGACGATCTCCGCATGGACATTGTTCTCCGCGGCGATCTGGACGATATCAAGGCTCTCGCCTTCCGCATCCAGCATCGCTGCCCAGGACTCGTAGACGTTCGGGACACCCGTTTCTCGGCGAAACCGCTCCCGCAGATCCTCGTTGACATCGCCTGCCGCCACGATCTCGACGTTCGGCAGCGCCTTCCAGTGCTGCAGTTCCCCCCAGACATGATCGTGGACCAGCGAGGCAAACCCGACACGGTACATTTTGCGATTCTCGTGACGACTGTTCATGGGGATAAGTTCGGCGGCGGGGCGGTGTCCCCCTTCTCTCCGGTTCGGGGCAGGACGGAGACCGCTACCCGTCGAACGGTATAGCCCATGCAACCCCTCGATCTCCGCCAGCAGATCACCGAATATCTTGCTTACCTGCGCTCGGAGCGCGGGTCTTCGGAAAACACCGTCGCCGCTTATCGCCGTGACCTTCGGCAATGGATCTCAGCTTCCGCGGACCTTTCCCCGGACGGTGTGGAACGATACCTTGCCCGCTTGCGCTCTGAGCGGCTCAGCGACGCTTCCATCGCCCGCAAACGCGCCTCGCTTTCTTCGTTCTGCCGGTATCTCGTTGGCGAGAGCGCCCTGGCCGTCAACCCGGTCGCTCTCGTGGAGGGCGTCACCCGCCCTGCGTTCCGCCTGCCGCACGTCCTGTCCAAAACCCAGGTCGCGAGACTTCTCAACGCTCCCAGTGCGAAGACCGACAGAGGGAAGCGGGACCGCGCCCTGATGGCCCTGATGTATGCCTCCGGGCTGCGGGTCTCGGAGGTCGCGACCCTGCGGGCCGGAGAGGTGGATCTGGGCAAAGGCTTCCTCCGTGTACGCGGCAAAGGCGGTAAGGAGCGCCTTGTCCCGGTCAGCGAGG
>JACMJB010000263.1 GCA_014380815.1 Armatimonadota bacterium | reverse complement strand
CGGTCAGTAGCGCCCGCACCACTTGGTCGGCGCCCTCTGGGGCGCCTCGTTAAACGAAGCCCCCTTTGGGTGGGGCTGGAGGCTTTCGCCTCCAGCCCCTCCTGTGGGCGGTGCCCCGGTGGCGTGGCAGCCCTTTCGCACGCCACGTTGTGACCCCAAAAATTATGCTAAATCTACAAGACGGACGCGGCGATTTCGCTGCGCTCACTGGTTTCCCAATGACTGCCTCGCGGGAGATCTCCCCCCAAGCCTCACAGCGCCCTGCCACCACGCCGAGCAACGGCCTGGCAGACACCGAGATCCACGGTACCACGGTTATCGCGGTCAAATACAAAGACGGCGTCATCAATGTCGGGGATCGGCGCGCAACCGGCGGCATGGCAATCATGTACGATAAGGCCGAAAAGGTGCTGTCGCTGGATGATTACACGCTGATGGCGATTTCCGGGTCCTTTTCCAAGGCCATGGAGATTGTCCGGTACCTGCGCCACGCCTTTCGGTATTATGAGCGATCTCAGCTTCAGCAGATGAGTCTGGATGGCAAGCTGTCCGAACTCAGCAAGGTGATCGCAGGCAATGCGATGGCCGCCATGCAGGGTCTGGGGGTCGTGATCCCGGTGCTTTCTACCTTTGACCGCGAAAAGAACGAAGGCCGCATCTTCTTCTATGATGGCGGAGGCGCGCGGTTCGAGACCGTGGACTACGGCGCGGCCGGCTCTGGCTCGACGCAGATTCGCGGGGCCTTCGACTATATCACCAAGACCCGGGGACCGTTCGCGGAGATGGACCGAGATACCGCTCTCAAAGAGGCGCTGACACTTCTGGAGATCGCCGCCGACCTCGATGCTGCAACGGGCGGCGCGGGCAAGGTGCTTCCTCTTGCCAAGACGATCTCCGCCGAGGGCATCGAGGATGTGGACACCGAGACACTCTCTCGCCTGGTCCGGGAGATTGTCGGCAAGGAGCCACTTCTGGTCCGCACGAATCAGGGGTTCTGACAGGTGACGAAAGTCGCCTGGAGAATCACACCCACGGAAAAATAACATGTCTTACAATCTGTACGATTTCAATAATGCCGTTCAGCAGCGCAACGAGTATGTCGAGGATCGGCTAAAGGACGGCTCGCCCGTCGTCGCGATCTCGTTCGATGAGGGAATCCTGCTGCTGACCCTTCGCACCACGCAGCGCAAGGTCTTCGAGGTGTATGACCGGCTGATGATGGGGGCACTGGGCAAGCAGAGCGATATCGAAACCCTGCGCCTCGCCGCCATTGACTCCGCTCACAAAGAAGGGTTCGAACGGTCTCCGGACGATGTTTCCGTTCAGCGATTGGTTGGCTTTGGCCTTTCTCCGGCGATCCGGCGCGTCTACAACGACCAGTATGCGATTCCGCTGACGGTTCGGGCTGTGTTCGCGGAGATGCACCGGTCGAGCGGCGAGGATCATCTCTTTGTCCTGAACTATGATGGGGAGTTTCGCAGTGCGTCCGGGGTCGCGGTAGCCGCGGGCACACCTTACGCCGAGGAGCAGGCGGAGACCTCGATCCGGGATACCGCACCCGGTTCGCTCCGCGAGGCACTGAAGATGGCGCTGAGCGCCTGGGGAGTCGGTCGTTCCCAGCTTTCGCCGAAATCCGCCAGCCGCGATGAGGACGACTACGAGCGGGATCGGGACCCACTCCGGGACCGCACCGACGAGGACTCCGGCCCAGCGGTCTCCGATGATCCTGCGGTCGCGGTGCGCGAGGCGCTCAAAAATGGGGCGGTAATCGAGGCGGGCCTGCTGCAGCGGAACACGATCCGTGAATCCAAGTTCCGGCTGCTGTCGGATCAAGACCTCGAAGGGGTTCTGGCGGAATACCGCTAAGATTCCTCGCCGGGTCAGCGCCTCGGCTTTGCATGGTATCCTATCGTCAAGGGTTACCCTGCGAAGCCGGGGCGGTTTCGCTTATTAAGGAGTGCAAGCGTTTCACTTATGGAAAAGCGCATCTTCGGAATCGAAACAGAGTTCGGCTGCCTGGTTCGCGATGACAAGGCAGGAACTCCGGAGCGGGTTGTCGAGGAGGTCAAGAACCACTGCTTCTACCAGAAGAAGTGGGGGCTGATTGACCTGCATGCCCGCGATTACTCTTTCGAACCTGCCCGCAGTGGCGGCTTCCTCCTGAATGGCGGGCGCCTGTATATTGATGCGGTCGGCGACCATGAAGAGTACGCGACACCGGAATGCACGGACATCTTCGATGCCTGCAAGTATTATAAGGCGGGTCAGTGGATCGTCCAGAGCCTGCTGAACGATCTGGGAATCGCGGAGCACGCTTCGTTTCACAACAACTCGGTGGATCATTACGGCGGGCATACTTTCGGCTGCCATGAGAACTACCTGGTGGAGATGCAGGACGAGGACTTCTTCCGCGCTTCGTTCAATTACCTGCTTCCCTTCCTGGTCACTCGCCAGATCTTCGCAGGGGTAGGACGGGTCGGCGGGCACCGACTGAACTTTTCTTCCATGAAGAACTCGGTGATGACTATCTCCGATTACGATGTGGATTATCAGTGGGTCAGTAACTTCTACGGCGTCGAGATTGACCCGTCCGTGGATTTTCAGCTTTCTCAGCGTGCCGACCATATCGTCAAGACAATCAGCAGCCGCGTCCGCTTCAACCGGGCGATCATCAACCCGAAGTGGGACAGTTACTACAACTTCTCGAATCTGCATCGCCTGCACATCCTGTACGGCGAGGGCAATATGAGCGACTACGCCACCGCGCTCAAGATCGGAACGACTTCGTGCGCCCTGTCGCTGGTCGAGGACGGACTGCTTGGAACGGAAGTCGAGATCCGCGACCCCCTGGAGACACTTCGCGCCGTGTCGCGCGATCCCTCCTACAAATGGACGGTCAAGCGCAAGAGTGGCGGGACAATCAGCGCGATTGATCTGCAGCGCATCTATCTGGATGCCTCAAAAAAGCGGCTGGCCGGCGTGGATGAGCAGACCGACTGGGTGCTGCGCGAATGGGAAGCCACGTTGAATGCTCTTGAAAAAGATCCGATGACGCTGGCGAATAAGCTGGACTGGGTCGCGAAAAAGAAGATGTATCAGGAGTTTGTGGACAGCGAGGGCGTCGGCTGGCAGGACGAGGTGATGCAAAGCCTGGATATCGAGTATCACAACGTCAATCCTGCACAGAGCCTTTTCTACGCGCTGGAGGAACAGGGGGAGATGGTCCGTCTGATCCCCCATGCAGACATCGTGCGGGCCATGGTGACCTCTCCCGCGAATACCCGCGCCGCCGCCCGCGCCGACATCATCGGCAAACTGATCGCGGCAAAGTCCCGGGACTATGTGATTGACTGGGACCTGGTGTACCTTGCCAAGAACCGGCACCTGGATCTGAAGAACCCGTTCGACGTTTACACGCGTGAGACCGAATCGTTCGGCAAAACTATCGGATAGGAGGGACGATCGCGTGTGATCGGGCTACACTCCACCCCGATGCGATGGCAGTCCGCAAAGGCTGTCATCGCGTTCGGTTTTTGTCTGCTGGCGTTGGCGCTGTCCACGACCGCCGCTCGGACCGCTCCGAACCGCTGGTACGGAACCTACCTCTTCGAGGAGACTGGACCCCGTACCGGCGGCGGCGACGGTCCCGCTATGACAATGGCGCATCGTCTTCGCATTTACCCCGCGGGAAAATCCATTCAGGCAGACCTGCAGGTGGATGGCTATCAGACCAGCATGCGGATGCTCTGCACGGCAAAGCCGGAGGGCACCAACCGACTTCGCCTTTATCTGCGCGAATATCGCAAAGACAACGGGCAGAAGCCCTATGCAAAAGGAGCGCACCTTTTCAGTTTGGTCCTAAAGGGCAAACCGCCGCTGGAGACCCACTGGGTCGCGATGCGGCCTCTTTTGCTGGACGAGAAACAACGTCCTTCCTTTGAGGGTTTCCAGAAGGCTCCCTGATTCCAGACGAGCCTCCCGCCATCCTCTATCGGATCGCCACGCCGACGCCTGGGCAATACTTGACACCGCCCTCCTGGCTTGTTATACTGCCAGCAGATGCAGTTCCTATCTATGATCTCAGGGCAGGGTCGGTGGTGGCGCGGCGAAACGATTTCCGTCGAGCCAAGCCCGCGCGCCTGAGACATCGGCGCATCGAAGAACGCAAAAGAGTTGCGAGCGCAGGGGCAGGTCCGACGGACCTGCCCCTGTTTTCGTTTGCCGGCCCCTTGATTCCGTGGACCCAAAACGGTGAACGGAGGCAGGCTCGCAGAGGACCCACGCGGACGATCACCGAGCAAAGGAGGCCGGCACGGCCATGCAGTATCCACAAGACCCACAACCGATTCCCCCCCACGCCAAGCAGGGGAACGATGCCTCATCCCCCACCCCACTGTTTACCTACTCACCTTCCCGCGAGGAGTTCCAGCGGCTGGCCCGTCAAGGAAATCTAGTGCCGGTTTTCCGGGATGTTCTTGCGGATATGGAAACGCCTGTATCCGCCTTTACGCGCATCGCGCATCGCCCGAACGCTTTTCTGCTGGAATCGGTTGAGGGCGGCGAGCGGATGGCTCGCTACTCGTTTCTTGGAGCGGACCCCTACCTGGTGTTCCGCTCCAAAGGCAATGTAGCAAGCATCACGGAAAATGGCGAGACGCGAACGGTCCCCCTCAAGGCAGGCCGAGATCCGCTGCATGTGTTGGAGGAGATTCTTTCCGACGTCCGTTATGTCGAGGTACCGGGGCTGCCGCGCTTTGTGGGCGGCGCGGTGGGATACATCGGTTATGACTGGGTCCGTTTTCTGGAGCCGATCGGGGAGCAGACGACGGACGATCTTGATCTGGACGATGTCCACCTGCTGCTGACCGACACGCTCTGTATCTTTGACCACGTTCAGCATCGCATTCGCGTTCTCGCCAACGCCCGCGTGGCCCCGAACACGGACCTGGATACCGCCTATGACGAAGCGGTAGCAAAGGTGGAGATGCTGATCGAGGTGCTGCGCGCCCCGCGTCCTGCGGACCAGGCGGCGAAACCACACCTTGCTCCGCAGGAGTCCGCGGGGCGTTTTGTCAGCAACCTGACGCAAACCGAATACAAAAAGATGGTTCTTGCGGGTCAGGAGTATATCGTTGCCGGAGATATTATCCAGACCGTGCTCTCTCAGCGGTTTTCACGGCCGCTTCACGCCGACCCGTTTACTGTGTACCGGGCGCTGCGCTCGCTGAATCCATCCCCCTACATGTTTTATCTGGCCTACGAAAACGGCGTCACTCTGGTTGGGGCTTCGCCGGAGATTTTGGTGACCGAAGAGCGGGGCAGAGTCACGGTCCGGCCCATCGCTGGGACCCGCCGCCGGGGAGAAACGCCCGAAAAGGACGCTGCACTGGCGCGGGAGCTGATTGCCGACGAGAAAGAGCGGGCCGAGCATATCATGCTGGTAGACCTGGGCCGCAACGATATTGGGCGTATCTGCGAGTATGGAAGCATCCACGTGGATGCCCTGATGGTGATCGAGAAGTACAGCCACGTGATGCATATTGTGAGCAGCGTTTCCGGTCAATTGTCCGCGGGCAAGACCGCCTTTGATGTGCTTCGGGCCACCTTCCCCGCCGGCACCCTTTCCGGCGCTCCCAAGGTGCGCGCGATGCAGATCATCGAGGAGTTGGAGCCGACGCGCCGGGGGGTCTACGGGGGGGCGATTGGTTACTTCTCCTACAACGGCAACCTTGATGCCTGTATCACGATTCGAACACTTCTGGTCAAAGAGGGGGTCGCATATGTGCAGGCGGGCGGTGGGATCGTCGCGGACTCAGACCCCGAAGCGGAGTACGAGGAGACGGTCAACAAGTCAAATGCCGTTCGGCGCGCGGTCGAACTTGCGGAGCGCGGGCTACAATAGAGCATCGAGACAGCACCGTGATCCCCTTGGAGGAACAGAATGAGTTTTCTTTCGGCAGAAAATGAGACCCGTCTTCGCACCGCTATTGCGGAGCATGATCTTGGCAGTGTGGAATCGTTGATTGTGGAGAGCGCGGTCGAGTGCGCGACGCTTTCCACGACAGAGCCGGATGACTACTCCCAGCCAGGCGTTTCCCGGTACGGCGGCTTGCCGGACCTTCCCCAGGGGATGAACTGGCCGCGCGATACCCGAAATCGGCGATTGAGCTTCCTCCTGCAGGTTAACCTTGCCGAGGTCCCTTCTTTTGCGGGCAAGCTGGTTCCGGATCAGGGGATGCTGTATGTGTTCGCGGAGGATTGGGATCTTATCGCGCTCTTCTACGCCCCCGCCTCGCAAACCCTTCTCCCTGCCTCCGATCTGGAAGAAGAGGGTGAGGACGAAGATTCCCTCTCGAACGAGGATATAGCGGGACTGAAGCCCTACCACATTGCGATTCGTGCCACGATTGACCTGCCAGAATGGACCTCTGATGCGCACTCGGCCATTACCGATGCTCTGGAAGCCGAGGGGGGGGATCCAGATGCCGCAAGTGACCAGTACAATGTGCTGATGAAAACGCTGCGTGGCAAAGACAACTCATGGGCGGGCAAGCTTCAGGGAAGGCCCTGCTGGATCGGCTATGTTCCCGATGGCACCCACGGCGATGAAGCGGCCGCGCTGGCGGCAGATCCAAAATTGGAGACCGAGTGGCGGCTGCTCCTGCTGCTGGACACCAACGATGCCGTCAATATGATGTTCGGGGATGCCGGCTATCTTCAGGTATTTATCCAGCGCGACGCGCTCGCTCAGCGGGACTTTGGGAATCTGTTCTGCCAATTGGAATCTTCGTAGCAAAGACAGGAGCCGAACACGATGATCTTGGTCATTGATAATTACGATTCGTTTACCTACAATCTGGTGCAGTATCTAGGCGAGATGGGCCAGGAGGTGGTCGTTCACCGCAATGATGCGATCACAACGGACGAGATCGCGGCCCTGCATCCAGACTACCTGCTGATCTCACCGGGTCCGTGCGATCCGAAGCTTGCCGGAATCTCGGTAGAGGCGATCCAGCGGTTTGCGGGGGAGATTCCGATATTGGGTGTTTGCCTTGGTCATCAGAGCATCGGGCATGCGTTCGGGGGGCATGTCGTCCGCGCGAGCCGACTGATGCACGGCAAGACCAGCCCGATCCGGCACAGCGGCAGCGGGGTCTTTGCGGGAATGCCCAACGACTTCCAAGCGACCCGCTACCATTCGTTGCTGGTGGAGCGGGATTCTCTGCCGGATTGCCTGGAGGTGACAGCGGAAACGGCAGAGGGCGAGATTATGGGTCTTCGTCACCGGACGCTGTCCGTCGAGGGGGTCCAGTTCCACCCGGAGTCCATTCTTACCGAGAACGGGCGGCGGATACTGGAAAACTTTGTGGGCGTCCGCAGCGATCAGGGGTACTAATTGCAGACCGCTTTGCGAAGACTGACCGAGGGCGGGAGCCTGAGCCGCGATGAAGCGGCCCAGGCTATGACCACGATCATGGAGGGTACCGCGACCCCAGCGCAGATCGGGGCGCTGCTGGCCGCCCTTCGTGTCAAGGGGGAGACCACGGAGGAGATCACCGGATTCGCGCGCGTCATGCGCGAGCGATCTCTGCGTGTCCACACCCGGCGGCAGCCCCTACTGGACACGTGTGGCACCGGGGGCGACACGGTGAAAACGTTCAATATCTCGACCGCCAGCGCGTTTGTCGCGGCGGCAGCCGGAATCGCGGTGGCGAAGCATGGCAATCGGTCGGTGACCAGTAAGTGCGGGTCCGCAGACGTTTTAGAGTCACTGGGAGTCCGACTGGATCTGCTGCCAGAGGCAGTTGGGCAGTGCATTGATGCGGTTGGGATCGGGTTTCTGTTTGCGCGAAATCATCACCCTGCAATGAGGCACGCCGCCGGTCCGCGTGCGGAACTCGGTGTTCGGACGGTCTTTAACGCGCTCGGTCCCCTGACCAATCCCGCCAGCGCCAAGCGTCAGGTGATCGGTGTCTATGATGCGTCGCTCTGCGTCCCGCTCGCTGAGGTCCTGGGAAACCTGGGGTCAGAGCATGTGCTTGTCGTTCACGGCAGGGCAGGACTCGACGAGATCGCGACCTTCGGGGAAACGGTTGTCGCGGAATATGACCGCGGCAGGCTTTCGACCTACACGCTGACGCCGCAGGATCTTGGGCTTGCGGAAGCGTCGCCCTTGGAGGTCGCGCCGGGGAATGACGTGACCGAGAACGCTGCCATCTTGCGCGCCGTACTTTCCGGCGAGGACCGGGGACCACGCCGCGAGATCGTGCTTGCGAACGCCGCCGCGGCGTTTTATGTCGCGGGTATCGTGTCTTCCCTGGTAGAAGGGGTCGCGAAGGCGGCGACCACGATCGACACGGGCGCCGCAGCGGAAAAGATCGAGGACCTGGTGCGCTACACGAGGCAGGGGTTTTCCACGGAGGGACCGATCCAGTGAGTGGGTCAGACGCTTTAGCAGGGACGATTCTCGGGACGATTCTCGCGACCAAACAGCAGGAGGTCGCCGCGCTTCTCTCGCGAACCACGCGCGCCGATCTTTTTGCCGGCTGCGCGGACATGCCCCCGCCGAGAGGATTCCGGGAGGCGCTACGGCATCCGGGCCACCAGGTTCACCTGATCGCTGAGGTGAAAAAGGCATCCCCAAGCAAGGGGGTGATTCGCGATGATTTCGATCCCGTTCAGATCGCGCGCGCCTATGAGGCAGGCGGCGCATCGTGTCTTTCCATTTTAACCGATGAGACGTA
This sequence comes from Armatimonadota bacterium, assembly GCA_014380815.1. Taxonomy (GTDB): domain Bacteria; phylum Armatimonadota; class Armatimonadia; order Armatimonadales; family Armatimonadaceae; genus JACMJB01. Next base: position 5,808 of record JACMJB010000263.1, on the reverse strand, counting down.
TTTTCAGGGGAGACTGGATTATCTTTCCGCCATTCGCCACGCGGTCACGCTGCCGCTCCTGCGCAAGGATTTTCTGATTGACCCTGCCCAGGTATATGAGGCGCGGATTGCGGGGGCGGACGCGGTGCTCCTGATTGTCGCCGCACTCTCCTCCCCTGCACGACTCGCCGAAATGCAGAAGGTTGCGGAATCGGTCGGGCTTGATGTCCTGGTGGAGGTTCACGATGCCCACGAACTCGCAATTGCCACGGCGGCAGGGGCGACCTTGATCGGCGTCAATAATCGGAACCTTCACTCCTTCGAGGTTCGACTGGAAACGGCGGAGGAATTGATTCCCGCCTTTCCGGCAGGATCAATCGCGGTGGCGGAGTCGGGCATCTTTACCGCAGGCGACACCCGGCGAATGGCCCGGGCCGGGGCACAAGCAATTCTGGTCGGCGAGTCCCTGATGCGCGAAGACGATGTCGCCGCTGCCACGCGCCGTCTGCTCGCCACGAATGCAGATTTTGAAGCCAGGCACGAACCCAATGGCGGACGATAGGACACACTCTCATGACAATCGCTGGTGATGCTAAAACGACGCTGCTCCCGCAGCTTGGAACTTTGGAAGCGCTGCTTTCCGGCGCGGATGAGCGGGAGAACAAACCGCTTCGAAGCAACGCCCACATCCATCTGCCCCCGAATTTTTCTGCCTTTGATACGGTCTCCCAGGCGCTTGACCTTGCCGCTCAGCAAGGTATCGAGGCGCTTGGTGTCAGCAACTATTACGATTTCCAGGTTTACCGGGACTTCGCCGACGAGGCCAGGGAACACGGCGTCTTCCCCCTTTATGGACTCGAGGTCATCACGCGGATCGAAGACCTGCTCCAGAGTGGTGTCAAGGTCAACGATCCTGGTAATCCTGGAAAAATGTACCTATGCGGCAAAGGCATTACCGGCTTCGCACCGATGAACGACGAAGCCTGCGATCTTCTTGCGGTCATCCGTCAGAACGACTCCGAGCGGATGGCGGCGATGACCTTGAAACTTTCCCGGGTCTTCGCGGATCGGGGCCTGGAGACCGGCCTGACCGCATCCGCGATCAAGGCGCGCGTCGCGCGGCGGCACGACTGCCCTCCTGATACCGTTTACCTTCAGGAGCGCCATCTCGCGCAGGCGTTTCAGGAGGTGTTGTTCGAGCGCACCCCGGAGGAGGAGCGCGCGAGCCTGCTGGCGCGTCTGTTCAGTGTGCCCTCCCAGGCAAACCTGAACGACGCCGTCGCAGTCCAGGGCGAGATCCGCTCCCACCTCATGAAGGCCGGCAAAGCGGCCTTCGCCGACGAAACGTTTGTTGGTTTCGACCATGCGTACCGCTTGATTCTCTCGCTTGGTGGCATTCCCTGTTACCCGACTCTCGCCGACGGGGCCGCGCCGATCTGCGCATTCGAGACACCCCCAGATCTGCTGATCCGCAGGATAAAGGAGCGCGGGATCCACTGCGCCGAATTGATCCCGATCCGGAATACCCCGGCAGTTCTGGGCGAGTATGTCCGCGCCATGCGCCAGGCCGAACTGGTCGTGACCGCGGGCACCGAGCACAATACCCTCGATCTGTTGCCGCTTGATCCGACTTGCCTGAACGGAGAACCGATCCCCGAAGACGTTCGTGCGATTTTCCAGGAAGGGACGTGTGTGGTCGCCGCGCACCAATACCTAACCCTAGCGGGACAGCCCGGTTTTGTGGATGCGTCTGGCGCTCTGAACCCCGCTTACCCCTCCGCGAACGAAAGGATCGCCGCGTTTGCCCGTCTTGGCGCGGCGGTCATTGGGCGTTACCGGGAAGAGTTCGCGCACCCAACGGAAACGGTCTAAAAACCTGTGACACGGATCAAAATCTGCGGAATTACTAACGCGAAAGACGCTCAGGCGGCAGTGGAGGCCGGGGCGGATGCTCTTGGGGTAATCGCCGTGCCGGAGTCACCGCGCTATGTTCGACCCGAAGACGTTCATGATGTCTTCGGCGGGCTTGGTCCGTTCACACCTGTCGTGGTCGTCGCGCGGACGGCAGCAGACGGATCAGACTATTTGGCCCCGTATCCTGGGCCAATCCAATTCTACGACGGACCGCGTGATCCCCACCGCCCCGCGATCCGTGTCTTTCGCATTCGGGATTCCCGCAGTCTCACGGAGATTGTAGATTATGTCGAACCGGTGGATGCGCTCCTGCTCGACACCTTTCACGAAACCGCACTGGGCGGCGTGGGTCATGCATTTGACTGGTCCGTAGCTGTCGCGGCAAAATCACTGCTACGGGGCCGTAAGCTGCTTCTCGCGGGCGGGCTGACACCGGACAACGTCGCCGAGGCTGTCGCCGCCGTCCGGCCTTTCGCCGTCGATGTCTCGTCTGGGGTCGAGGCGGAACCGGGGCGCAAGGATTATGGGAAGCTGCGGGCGTTTATTCAGGCGGTGCGTCAGGTGGATTTAGCCCACGGCGTTTCGTCCATTGAGTGAGGCGGACGGCTCGGACGACAAAGAAGATAGACCAATGAAATTATCCGTCTTACCGGGCCGATTCGCCGTGTGCCGTCTTGCGCCAGAGGCTCCCCTGCCCATGCCGCCCACCGACGCCACGTTCTGGTCGCTGACACAAACGCGCGACGAGTTATCGCTGGTTTGTGCGGAGGCGGAAATCCCCCTGGGCTGCCTTGTGGTTGAGCATGACTGGTGCGCCTTCGTCGTCGCCGGGCCGCTGGATTTTGCTCTTGTCGGCGTTCTGGCTTCGCTGACGACGACACTCGCCCAGGCTCAGATTAGCCTTTTTGCCGTTTCGACCTATGGGACGGACTATCTGTTTGTCAAAGAAGCGGCACTGACTCAGGCGGTTGCGGCGCTGCAGGGGGCAGGGCATACGATAGAAACAGAAATGGAATCACCATGACAGAAGAACAGTTAGTCAAGAAAAGCAAATACCTCGCCAAGCACCTGCGGCACTCGCCGGAGCGTATCGGGCTGACGCTGGAGGAGGGCGGCTGGGTCCGTGTCGATGATCTGCTGGCGGCCTGCAGGCAGCATCAGTTCTCGCTCACGCGCGAGGCACTGAACGAGGTTGTTGAACAGAACAGCAAAAAGCGGTTCTCTTTCGACGAGACCGGCACACGGATTCGGGCGAATCAGGGACACAGTGTCGAGGTCGATCTGCAGCTTTCTCCGACTACGCCGCCCGATGTGCTGTACCATGGAACAGGGCATGGATCGGTGGCGTTGATTCTGCAGGAAGGTCTAAACAAAATGAACCGCCATCATGTCCACCTTTCCGCCGATGTGGAAACGGCGACCAAAGTTGGTGCGCGGCATGGGCGTCCGGTCGTGTTGGCCGTGGACGCTAAAACGATGCATGGCTCTGGCTACCTGTTTTATGTCTCGGACAACGGCGTGTGGCTTGCGGAAACGGTCCCGGCGGAGTTTTTGTCTCCCCTGAATCCTTAGAAGACGTGCAGTACTAAATCATGACAACTTTTACCTCTGTCGCGGACAGCCGCGGCCATTTCGGACCTTTTGGCGGGCGTTTCGTGCCCGAGACGATCATTCCGGCCCTGGATGATCTCGCCGAGCACTACGAGAAAGCGAAAGCGGACCCCGCGTTCCAGAAAGAACTGGACTACCATCTGCGCGAGTATGTCGGGCGGGAAACGCCGCTGACGTTCGCCGAGAAGATGACAAACGAGCTTGGCGGACCGAAGATCTACCTGAAACGCGAAGATCTGGCACACACCGGCGCGCACAAGATCAACAACACGGTCGGGCAGATCCTGCTGGCGCAGCGGATGGGCAAGCCGCGCATTATCGCGGAAACGGGGGCGGGACAGCATGGTGTCGCCACCGCGACAGTGTGCGCGAAATTCGGCTATCCCTGCGTCGTGTACATGGGGTCGGAGGATGTGAAACGGCAGTCGCTCAACGTTTTCCGGATGCGGCTGCTCGGCGCGGAGGTTCGGCCAGTCGAGAGTGGGACGCGCACGCTGAAAGACGCGACCAACGAGGCGATGCGTGACTGGGTGACGAACGTCCGGGACACGCACTACATTATCGGGTCGGTCGTGGGACCACACCCGTTTCCCTCCATGGTGCGCGACTTTCAAAGCGTGATCGGCAAAGAGACCCGCGCCCAGGTTCTGACGAAAGAGGGAAGGCTGCCGGATGCGGTGATCGCCTGCGTGGGCGGCGGATCGAATGCGATGGGTATGTTCTACCCGTTCGCGGGCGACGAAACGGTCCGCCTCATCGGTGTCGAGGCAGCAGGAGAAGGGGTGGACACCGAACGCCACGCCTCCACGCTGGGGATGGGACGACTTGGCGTTCTTCACGGTGCGGCCTCCTATGTGCTGCAGGATGAGTTCGGTCAGATCGCGGAAGCCCATTCGGTCTCCGCGGGGCTGGACTATCCCGGTGTCGGCCCGGAACATTCCTCGTTCAAGGAACGGGGCCGCGCGGAGTACGCTGCGGTCACCGATGCGGATGCTCTGGACGCCTTTGGGTGGGTCGCCCGCTCGGAGGGAATCATCCCCGCCCTGGAGACCGCCCACGCCTTTGCGCACCTTCGCCGGATTGCCCCAACGATGTCGCCCCAGCAGGTCGTTGTGGTCTGCCTTTCCGGTCGTGGCGACAAGGACGTAGACGCAGTCGCTCAGCGGCTCGCCATGCTGAACGGGTGACACTCGCGGGGACGCGCAACAGAAGTAGTGGTCACGTGTCTGATAGGGCATAAGGAAACCAATGCGATGAGCTATTACCAGCAGCCGAATCCGTATACGCCGCAACAGGCCGAGCAGTTTCAGCAGCGACAGGACGAAGATAACCTGCGCCTGCTCTCGATCTTCCACTATGTGCTGGGGGGAGTCACGATCCTGGGAGCATCTATCTTCCTGATTCATTTCGGGATGGGCCTGGCAATGCTGCTGAACCCGGGCTGGATGAAGGAAAGCAACGGGGACGCGCCGCCCGCTTTTATGGGTTGGCTCTTCACCTTAATGGGCGGCGGTGCGGTGGCAGTGGGCTGGGCACTGGGCGGGCTGACGATTCACGCGGGCCGATGCCTGGCGCGGCGCACCGGGTACACTCTGGCACTTGTCATGGCCTGCTTGAACTGCCTTCATGCACCGATGGGGACAGCGCTCGGCATCTTCACGATCCTGGTTCTCAACCGTCCTTCCGTAAAGGCGATGTTTGGCCTTCCCGTGCAGACAATGCCTTATCCGTCATCGGCGGACCTAGGAACGCCCTCCATGCATCCCTGGTACCGTGGTCAGTGAGCACGATCTCCGAAGCGATGTCAGCCGTGCCGTCTTCCGCGCTGCTGGTCCACCTGCGCTGGGTCGTCGCCGATGCGGACACGTCCCCACTGACCGACCCGGCGCTGAAGCGCTTGACGTCTTATCTTCCGCGGTACGCGGAAACCCTGACAGCGCGCTGCCTTGCCGTGGGAGGGGTCCCCGACCACCTACACCTGCTTTTGTCGCTCCCCCCCACCCAATCGCTTCGATCTATCGAGGATGAACTGCTCCGTGCCTCGCAGCGTTTCCTCCGTGAGGCGGTCGGATGCCCGCTTTTTGCCTGGGCATCCGGGCAGAGTCCGTATCAAAGCATCTCCCTACCCGAGCGCGAAACGGTCACCGCCTACGTGGTATCGCAGCGAGAGCAGCACAGCAGCAACCAGCTTTGGGACGCCCTGGAAGCGACAGGAGTCGAGACTTCGACGCAGCCCAAAGACAGCGGCGCGGGCAGCGAGGAAGCGATGCCGGACTGGCTTCGCGCTGCGATGCGTTCTCCAGG
>JACMJB010000262.1 GCA_014380815.1 Armatimonadota bacterium | reverse complement strand
TCCTGACCGGTGGAGGCGACCTGCGCGGCCAGGTCGGCGGCCAGCTGCTTGAGCGTGACCTCGCGGCGGGCACGGTAGCTGTCGGCATCGAAGATGACATGAAGACGCGCGCGTCCCCCACGGCGATTGACGACATTCGAGGCCAGGTACTGAAGGGCATCGAGCGTTCTGCCTGCCCGGCCCACTAAAAGGTGGGCATCCGGACCGTCAAACCCCAATGTGATCCCTTCCGGTTCCTCGCTTGCGACAAACGCCGTGATCTCCAGCAGATCCTCAGAGGCCAGAGCAAAGCCCTCCGCGAACTCCTTTGCTCGCTCCTTTGCCGAGTCCACTGTTTCCTCGCCCGCCAGAGGTGCGCTCCCCGTGACATCAACTATCATGTCCGTCAGTATACCGCCTCTTGGGATTTCCTGCTTACGAGCGTCGTCGGCCTATTTCTTGCGCCGGTTCTTCGGTGAGACCAGCTTCGGGTTCGCAGTCAGAGGCTGCTTGGCGCCAGAGTCAGATGCCCCGTTCTTCGCCGCGCTGTCGCTGCCGGCAATCACCAGCGGCGGAAGCGTCGGCAGGGTGCGGTAGATATACCACTGCTGCGCCATGCTGAGCAGGTTTGAGACAAACCAGTACAGCACGAAGGCCGAGGCGGGCTTCCACTGTAGCATCATGATGAAGAACATGACGGGCATGGTAATCGCCATCATCTTCTGCTGGTCCGCCTGGGACGGGTCTGTGGCGGGGGTGATCTTCATCTGCAGAAACATGGAGATGCCGTAGACGATCAGCAGGATCATGTCCAGTTCCGACAGGTTGTGCCCGATAAAACCGGAGAGCGGCGCGGGGAAGCGCGAGGCGGCATCGCCGTTTGCGGGATTGATCCAGAGAAAATTACAGACGCGGAAATTGTACTGGTACGCCAGGATCACCTGATACATACCGAGCGTGACCGGAAGCTGGACCAGGGCGGGAAGGCACCCGGCGAACGGATTGAAGCCGTGTTCCTTCTGAAACTCGCGCATCTTCTCCTGGAGCAGAAGCGGGTCTTCCTTGTACTTTTCCTGGAGCTTTTTCATCTCCGGCTGAAACCGCTGCATCTCCTTGAAGTTCTTGTACTGCGCGCGCCGCAGGGGCCACAGAATCACCGTGATGAAGAGGGCGATAAACAGCACCGCGAAGATCGGCGAGGTTTTGGGATCGTTGCCGAAGACCCGCACCAGAACGTCCATGACCTTGTAGGCGAACTTCTGCTTGTTGATCTCATCCAGTCGGATCAGAACGCGCTCTTCGGCTTGAAAAAGCTGCTCGCGAAGGGCCTCATTGATGCCCCCTTTGGGATACTGGGTCAATGCGCTGCGATACAGTAGGTGGGCGGCATTCAGGGAGTTCTCATCCTTCAGCCCATTTTCATTCACACTGCCCTGCGCCAGGACTGCCTGAAGCCCCGTCTCCGTCCCGGCAAACTTGCTGGCGACCGCGCCGTAGTAGTTCGCCGCCTCGGTCCAGAGTTTTGTGGCGTCACCCGGCTTTCCGGCGGCGATCGCCTCCCGGGCTTCCTGTTCTTTTTTCTTACCGTCGGCGATCGCGGTGTCGGCGTTTGCCGCAACCTCAACGCGAGGCCCAAAGAGACCTCCCTGCCCGCACCCCACGCCGCCGAGGGGCAGCAGGAAGAGCAGCAGAGCAAGCAGCAGCGACGAACTCCGCCACCGAGACAGGTTTTTGGCGGTAAGCGGGTTGGTTGGCAGTGTCAGCAACGAAGTCGGTTCCTCTTCCGTGGAAAGAAAGCGCAGAGATTAAGCTCGGGGACCCTGGGCATCACTGCACGGGATCGTCGCCGCCGGGATGGAACGGATGGCAGCGTCCCACGCGCTTTATGCCCTGCCACAAACCATGCAGGGGTCCATATTTCGCGATTGCCTGGGCGGCGTACTCGGAACAGGTCGGCGTGAAACGGCAGGCGGGCGGACGCCAGGGCGCGGTGCTCTGGTACACCCGGATCAGTCGTATCATCCCTCGCCCGAAGAGATCCAGCAGTGGTGTCATCACGGTAATGGGGAGTATGAAGGCCCCCACGGTCTTTCCTCACCTAGATGTGTATCACGCCGTCCATCTGGTAACCAACCGACACACGCCCTGCCGGAAAGTTGCACCCGGTAATGTCTCATGGCCCGGGTTTCGGGGGTTCGGCTTCCCGCACCGCCCTGAGTCCGGCACGGACCATGAGGTGGCCCACCGCTGCTTCCAGTGCCGAATACTCAGCGTCCGCGGCCCCACTTCGCGCGACAAAGACCGCGTCAAAGCCGCCGCACCAATCGAGGGAATGAAGACGGCAGATCTCCCGCAGGCGACGCTTGACCCGGTTTCGGTCATGCGCCTTGCCTACCTTCTTTGATACGGAGAAACCGAACCGCCGCGTTACCACCGCCGCTTCTTCTTCCAGGTATCGGCGCACATAAAGCACAAGGAGCGGCCCTGCCCACGACCGTTTGCGAGCGTAGACCGCCGCAAAATCCCGCCGTCGTGCAAGCCGCTCCGATTCCGTAAGCAAGCGTTATGCCCCGCTGGTATCACCGTCGCTGAGAAGATCCCGGATGGATCCAGGTTCGTGCAGGCTAATGTTTGTAGGCGAAGACCGTCAGACGGTGTCGTCCCCGGGCGCGTCGCGCTTTCAGCACGTTGCGTCCGTCTTTGTTCTGCATCCGCTCACGAAAGCCATGAACCCGCAGGCGGCGGCGGTTCTTAGGCTGAAAAGTTCGTTTCATTATCCGATCACTGCTCCTTAAAAAGACAAAACACGGCGCGGGTCCGCAAAAGCCCGGCGTTCCGACCGGACAGAAGGGACAGCACCGCGCCGTAAACAGGCGTCATTATCCCGCAAAAATTCCTCGCTAGTATAACACGCGCTGCTGAGGGCTGCCAACAATAAAGAGCCATCCGCAAACGGAGGGTGAGGGTCATGCGGCGCTTTGCCGGAATGCGCCGATCATGACGCGGGAAAGAGCGGCTACCGCCTCAGCGCGGGATAGGCGGCCTGCTGCTGCCGCCTGCGAAAGGGCTTCCGCGGCGCCCAGCACACCGACCAGAATCACACGGCTCTCCTGGCCCGGCAGTGTTACAAAGGGGGCAATTGCCTCCTGACACTCTCCCGCGAAAGAATCGCGGCAAGACTGCAGGAGTCCTTCCATCTCCTCGGTGGCGGACAGAGCTGCCGCGATCGCGCCGTACTCGGGACCGCACGAGACGGCGCAATCCACATAGGTGGCGCCGAGAATGGATACAACATCCTCCATTGTTTTGCCACTGGCTTTCAGAGCATCTCGCATCGCCCGGGTCTGACGCTCGTCGTAGTCACGGTAAAGCGCGATGAGCAATCCGTCCCGTGACCCGAAATGCTCGTAGGCGATGGGTTTGCTCACCCCGGCTTTCTCGGCGACATGGGCCAGCGTCAGTGCGTCCGTTCCCTCGGAGCGGATGATCTCGTGCGCGGTATTCAGCAGCTGTTCCCGCCGCTGCTCTTTTGTCATTCGTTTCGACAACTCGCTGGTTTCTCACTTTTCAAGAGGCTGAAAAAATACTGGGTTCCGCTTGACAACCCCGCCATACTCCATTATACTACGTTTCGTAAGTTACATATAGTAACTTACGGGTAGTAACAAAACGGAGGAGAAGCGGATGCGTGAAACCGGTGAGAGCGAGGGCGAGGTCTCAGTGATTGGCCTGGGGGAGATGGGCGCGGCGCTTGCCCAAACACTGCTTGGCGGCGGGCGGCGCGTCGTCGTTTGGAACCGGACAAGCGCCAAAGCTGATCCGCTGGTTCGGGCGGGGGCGGTGCTTGCCCCCGATGCGGCAGCGGCGGTTCGTGCAAGTTCGCTTGTTATCGTTTGTGTCACCGACTACGAGGCAACGCGCACTATTTTGGAGGCGGAGGGAGTCGCTTCCGCCCTCTCCGGCAGGACGCTGATACAGCTAACCACCGGCACCCCGCAGGATGCACGAAACGGAGGAGCATGGGCGCAGACGCGGGGCGTCGAGTATCTCGACGGCGCGATTTTGGCGGCTCCAAGTCAGGTGGGGCGACCCGACACTCCGATTTTCGTTTCGGGTTCGGAAGCGGCGTTCCGTCAGAGCGAGCCGATTTTGCGCATACTTGCCGGAAACCTGCAGTATAGGGGGGAGGCGGTGGGCGCGGCGTCCGCCTGGGACCTGGCGTTTTTGTCTTATGGGTTCGGCGGCATTATGGGGTTTTATCACGGCGCACGCATTATGGAGTCCGAGAATATTCCCGTGGACACCTTCGGGTCTATGATGGCGGCTATCAGCCCGGTCATCGGAGAGTTCGCGCGGTACGAGGGCGAGGCGATCCAGACCGGGGAGTTCGGAAGTCCAGAAAGCTCGCTCGAAATCACCTGGAAAGGCATGGAAATGATCCGCAGACACGCCAAAGAGGCCCGAATCAACGCTGTGTTTCCTGCCTTCGCGGCGGATTTCTTCAAAGAGGGTGTGACTGCGGGCTACGGAAACGAAAGACCGTCGGCGTTGATTAAAGTGCTTCGCCAGAGCGCGTAGCAAAGAAAAAGAAAGGGAAACAACGATGACCATTGCGAACGAATCACGACAGGCGGTTTCGGTTATCGGACTGGGACTAATGGGCTTCACCATCGCCCGGCTGCTGCTGGGCGCGGGCTATGCGGTCACGGTCTGGAACCGGACGCGCGCAAAGGCGGAGCCGTTGATCGCAGAAGGGGCGATACTTGCGCCCAGTGCGGCGGCGGCAGTCAGCGCGAGTCCGATCACCCTCATCTGCGTCTATGACTACAAAGCGACCAACGCCATCTTAGAGACCGATGAAGTCGCCGCGGCGCTCGCGGGCCGGATACTGGTGCAATTGACGACCGGCAGCCCGCAGGAGGCGCGAGAGGCGGAAGCTTGGGCACATCAGCACGGCGCGGGATACCTCGACGGGGCGATACAGGTGGCCCCGGACCAGATGGCGCAGCCGGACACCACCATACTCCTGTCGGGGGCGCAGACGGCTCTTGGGCAAAGCGAGCCGATCCTTCGGGTTCTCGGCGGAAACCTGACCTATCTCGGCGAGAAGATCGGGGCCGCCTCCGCAATGGACATGGCAACCCTTTCCTATTTATACGGGGCGATTCTGGGCTTTTTCCACGGCGCTCTGATCTGCGAGGCGGAAGGGTTCGACGTGGGCGCTTATGGGGCCATTATCGCCCGCGTCGCGCCGGGCTTCGGGGAGTTTCTCAAACACGAAGGAACGGTTATCCAAACCGGTGACTACGCGGTCTCGCAAAGCCCGCTCCGTATCTCCACCGAGGCGACAATACGGATTCTGCAGGCCGCCCGCGAGTCCCGGCTTAACACCGATTTTCCCGCGCTGGTTTCCGGTGTTTTCCAGAAAGCCACTGCCGCAGGCTACGGGGATGAGGAGCTTGCCGCCGCGATCAAAGTTCTGCGCCAATCGGCTTGATGGGCCGTCTCACAAGAGAAAAAGAAAGACCATGAGTTTGTTGTTTGAACCATTGCAGGTGGGCCGGAACTCAAGAAACAATTCGGCGGCGTCTACATTGTTAACGAAGGTTTGACGCGCGCGCAGGCCGAACGGGTGATCGAGGCGGGCGAAGCCGATGCGGTGAGTTGGGGACAGCTATTTATCGCCAACCCCGATTTGCCGCTGCGCCTGCAACAGGATGCGCCGCTCAACGAACCCAATCCCGCGACCTATTATGCGTCGGGTGCAGCCGGCTACACCGATTATCCCACCCTGGGATGGAGCGAAACAAAGCTAGGATTGACATGACAGCAAGACATCTCTATACCGGAAACAAGGCCGTCGTTGTCGGCGGCACGCACGGTATCGGACTTGCCACTGTCCGGGCGCTTTTGGAGGGAGGGGCCGAGGTGCTGCTCACGGGGCGAGACGCGCAGAATGTGCTGGCGGCGCAACAGGAGCTTGGTTCCCGTGCGCTGGTGGTGCAGTCCGATACAGGGAGTATGGCGGACATCGCCGCCCTGGGCGCGCTCGTCGCGGAGAAATTGGGGGCGGTAGATTTCGTCCATATCAACGCGGGCATCGCGCGGCTTGAACCTTTCGACCAGGTGACAGAAGAGTCGTATGACACGACTTTTGACGTCAACACAAAGGGGGCGTTTTTCACCGTGCAGCGCCTGTCTCCCCTGGTTCGAGAGGGCGGCTCTTTTGTCTTCACCTCGTCTATCGCGGACGAGGGTGGGACCGCCGGTATGAGCGTTTACAGCGCCTCGAAGGCAGCCCTTCGGTCGCTGGCGTCGGGATTCGCCGCTGACCTTCTGCCCCGGAAAATCCGGGTGAACGTGGTAAGCCCCGGCTTCATCCAGACCCCTACCCTGGGGGTATCAGGGTTCTCACAGGAGGAGCGCACTGCGTTTGAAAAATTGGGCGACGAGATCACGCCGATGAAGCGACACGGGACAGCGGAGGAGGTCGCCCGAGCGGTATTGTTTCTTGCCTTCGAGGCGACCTTTACCACCGGCGCGAGACTGGTTGTTGATGGCGGCCTCTCACTTTAGCGAACACCAACAGAAACCGCGCCCCGGTCAGAAATCATCCTGACCGGGGCGCGGTTTCTGTTTGTAGAGCACGTCGCCTTTTAGCGGAGTCGGTAGTAGCCGATCTGCTTGTCGCCACGGTACTTGTAGTAACCGATCTTCTTGCCGTTTCGGTAGCGGTAGCGGCGGGTTTCACGGCTGTTTTCTCGGGACTGGGCCTTGCGGGAATCCTCATATTTTTTCCCCGCATAGGCCGCCCCCGCACCAGCGATCAGGGCATTGGTCCCTTTGCCCTTGATCGCCTGCTGGGCAGCGACCGCTCCCAGGCCGACGCCCAGGTTCCGCATGTTGTTCTTATCTTTTTGACGGCCCGACTGCGCCAGCGCCATTGGGGCTGCGCCCAGGACCAGTGCGCTCGCGGTTACGATAACGGCGACAGCGCCTGCCATTCGGGCGCGAAGATTTT
>JACMJB010000261.1 GCA_014380815.1 Armatimonadota bacterium | reverse complement strand
CTGTCCGCTGTTCGAGCCGATCACGGGAATGCCACAGGCCATCGCCTCGATCAGTACGCGGCCAAACTGCTCTTTCCAGTGGGGCATCGTGACTGATGGCAATGCGAACGCCTCCATGCAGCGCAGGTAGTCCCCCGCCTTTTCATGGGCCACCAGACCGGTCCAGACGAAATGTTCGGCCAGGTCAAGGGCCGCGATCTGCCCTCGAAGTTCCGCCTCTTGCGGCCCTGCCCCGACCATCAGGACTTTGAGCGGCGGATCGCCGGGAGCAGTCCCTGCCACGATCCTGGCGGCGGCACGCACCAGTGTTTCCAGCCCTTTATCCGGCACGAACCGCCCCAGATAACCGACCACGAAGTCGCTATCCGCAATTCCAAGCGAGCGCCGCAAAACCATGGCTTCTGAGGAATCCCCCGCTTCCCTGGGAAAGAACTGTGAAAGCTCGACCGCATAGGGCACTACCGCCGAGGGGTTTTTCAACCCTTTTGTGACCATGACCTGCCGAGCATCCTCGGAATAGGCGAGGGCGGCGCCGGCGTTCCGGTAGGCAAACTGTTCGAAAAGCGAGAAAGGCAACGGGTAGCGCTTCAGAATGTTCTGATTGGTGTGAAAGACCAGGGGGGCACCGAGCTTACGGCTTAGCCAGATCGCCTGAAGGTTCGCCAGGCTCCACGGCTCCTGCGCTGCATACAGCACATCGGGGCGAAACGCCTTCCACTCGCGCAGAGGCAGAGATCGGTACGCATGCAGCGAAACATGCCCCGGCTTCGCGACCGGCCGTTGCAGGAGAGGGAAGTCCACATCAGGAAGCCGGGTCGGTGCCTGATCCGCCCCGGTATACTCGTTACGCCAATTTGCTGGAACCAGAAGCTGAACCGCCTCAACACCCGGTATCCGAGACAGGGCGACAAACAACTGCTGATTTACCGCTACGACGCAGGAGTGGCTGATCGCCGCAATCCTCACGCGGCGACCTCGCGGTACAGATCCAGATACTGATCCGCGATGTTGTTCCAGGTGTAAAGCTGCGCCCGATCCCAGGCCGCTTTCGACATCCGCTGGCGGCGCTCCGGGTCCCCAGCAAGCTCCGCCATGGCACGCGTGAGGCCCGGTACGTCGTCGCTCTCGGAGAGCAGAATGCCACATTCCGGCGTCAGAACCTCCGAGCCGCCTGTTGTGGTCGCGGTGATCACGGGTAGTCCCGAGGCAATCGCCTCCAGGATCACCAGAGCGCAGGCCTCGTAGCGGGAGGGAAAGACGAAGAAATCGCAGGCCCGCAGAATCTGAGCGACATCGCGCCGGAAGTCCAGGAAGAAGACCCGATCCGCGATCCCCAGATCTGCCGCCATCTTCGGGTAGGGGCTGCCCTCGACCCGGCCTGCCACGGCAAGATGAAGATTCGGCACGTTGACCAGCGCCTGCAGCACGGACTCCAGGTTCTTGCGCGGGGATCGGATGTCCCCGACAAACACGGCAAGTGGAGTGTCGCCGCCGGGCAGTCCAAGGGAGGCGCGGTCCGGTTTCGGGTCGGCAGGATGAAACTCCGATAGATCCACCCCATTCAGCACAACGCTCATCCGGTCCCGAGTGACTCCGATGTCCTGAAGCTCCTGGTACACCGTATGCGAGGCAGCGACGACGCGTTTCGCCTGACCAAAAGAGACCTTTTCCCATTTGGAGTTCATCGTGGAATAGGTCCACTGGTACGCGCCATACAGGTTCTTGTCCTGCTTGGCGGAATGGAAGGGGGAGCGTTTCCAGGCAGCGTGAACGAATTGCGAGGTGTTGATATGATGCGGCACGGAAAGCGTGTGTCCGTAGCCGTGGATCACATCCATTTCCCTGGCAAGGCCCTTCTCCAGCAGCGTATCCGCCCGCTTGGCGAACTCATAAACCTTGAACAGATTGACTTTGCGCAGAATCCGGGGCTGAATCGGGATCCATTTCGCTCCCAGATCCACAAGCGCAGTGTCAATGTGGTCTGCGACCAGGGTCACGGAATGCCCCTGCTCCAGCGCGCGTCGCGTGATCTCGTAATTCGCCCGCCCCTGTCCGTCTCCCTTGATCACATTGTGAGTAACAATGGCAAGCTTCATTACGCCGACTGCTCATTCCTGGGCCTTAGCTGGCCCTCGTTAACGCTACCCTCTGAAGCAAAGTCCGACCGGGAAGCGCCACTTGCGCGTTCCAGTGCGCGCTGTGCCGAAGGGGTGATCCGTCTTGGCTTCGGTGCAGGCGGTTCGGCCTCTCCATCATCTGGCACCGTCTGTGGGTCTGGAAGACCAGCCCCGGCAAGCCCAGGGGGTGTCCGATCCAGGCTGGTCCCGCCGCCCGCCCGCCGGTATGAGGCTTCCCAGGAGGGGCTGGCCCCGCTCAGTCGCCGCGCGATCGCCTGCTTCCAGATACTCAGAGACGTTTTACGCCCGGCAAGCTTTTGCGTAAGCCCGGGAATCAGCCGGCCATCCCGCCAGATGCGGTCCACGCAGCCGATCATGATCCAGACGATGGCAGACTGCGCATAGTGGCCGGGTGCCAGCCAGGATCCCTGCGAGGTGACCAGAATTCCGATCATGACGAGAGGGATATGGCTTCGCGTATGATACCAGTAGAGTCCCAGGGTTCGATAGGTGGCCACGATCATCCCAACAAAGACGACTCCGCCAAATACCCCGAGGGACCAGAACATACTGCCGATGTCATACTCCGAGCTGAAGGTGGCTGTGCCCCCGAATCGTCCCGATCCCATCGTGGTGGAACCGAGGCCGTGCCCGATGGGCGTCCGGATTCCCCCCATGATCCCCCAGCCAATGAGAGCCAGGTGCCCCCCTGCGGTAGAGCCTTTCCCGAATGGGTCGGTCAGTCCCTCGATCTGATGGTTTAGCATCACCGCCCCCCCATCGTTCCCGCCGACGGCCTCGGTAACACTGCTGAGCTGCTTCAGGCTAATATAGCCCCCAATGCCGAGGACAAGCGCTGCCGCGACGATCCGGGGGATCCAGGCGCGCACACTGCGCCCCTGCACCGCCCACATCACCATGCAGGCGCCAGCGGTCCCGACCACCGCACCACGCTGCGAGGTGAGCAGCAGTCCGTAAAAAAGCAACAGCATCGGCACCACAGCGAGCCTTGCGCCGCGCAAGAAATAGCTGAAGGCAATGACAATCCCGATACTGAGAAACGACCCGTACTCGGACGGTGCGGTGAAGAAGGACATCGTGCGCTGGGTGCCGATGACAGCCAGGGAAAATCCGCTTTCCCGAAACCACAGTTGCTCCGCATCCGAAAACCCGAAGAAGCCCTGCTTCAGCCCCAGCAGCGCCCCCAGAATGGTGATGACCAGCAGGGTCCGGATCAGAGCCGTCATAATCTGTGGGGTTCCGGTATTTCTCCCGACGCAGTACCACATGATCGGCACAATGTAGAAAAAGATGCCGGAAATGCCGACCAGAATGCTTCCCTGCAGTGGATTGACGACGGCGACCGCCATCAGGGCCATCAGGACTAATGTCCATTTCCCGACCTTTGTTGTCGGTCGCAGCTGCTTGTTGGTAACCAGGTTGACGAAACAGAGCACTGCGACGATGGGGCCGACCAAAAGTAGAGGGTCCAGTTCGGTATAGCCGAAGGCGGGGATCAGAAGCCGACGGAACCCTCCCATGGTGGTCATATAGATCGCCACCACGGGCAGGCCGACCCGAGGCAGAAACCAGGCAAGCGGAAAGAGCACGACCGCCAGCACTCCTGCAATCACGTTGCGCTGTCCGGTGGTGGAATTTGCGGAAAACAAGAAGGCCGCAAAAATCAGGACCAGGAGAACGACCGCCATGCCGCTTTGATCGCTACGAGAGGCACCCCCCCCACCAAGGGTGGGAGAGAGTGCTGCGGGCCGACTCGGCGAAACATTCACGAAGTGCTACCTACTTCCTTGCCAGCCGAAACCGCTCCCTCGACCGCCCCTGCCTCCCCCGTCGGCGACGCAGGAACTGCCAGCCACTGCGTCGCCGATGGGGGAGAGGGTAAAGATCGGGCGGGATAGCGCATTTTTCCGCGCAGGTTCT
>JACMJB010000260.1 GCA_014380815.1 Armatimonadota bacterium | reverse complement strand
CCTGCTCCGCAGCGGCCTGTCCAAAAGCCAGCCCCCAAGCTGCCCGCAAATGTGTATGCGCGTGTCGGAGGGCGGGACATCACCACCCAGGAGATCATGGCGTATCTTGCCGCGCTCGGGGGGTATCCGCTCGTCCAGAACCGCGTCCAGGTCGTGATCGCGGAACAGGAAGCAAAGCGCCTGGGGGTCCGCGTCACCGACGCGGAGGTGAATCAGGCGGTCGCCAACCAGAAGAAGGCGATCATTGCTGGCTCCGCGACCCAGACCGGCATTCCGATGACTTTTGAGGAGATCGGTGCAAGGCAGGGTATCAGCAGCGGACTGCTGCGCGAACGGACTCGATATGAGCTTTTGATCCGTAAGACTTACGCGAGGAGTATCGGAGATCTGAAGGGCAAGATCAAGGTCTCGCACGTTCTGATCGCAAGCCGCCCCCTGCAGCCCGCGCCCACGGAAGCGCCCAAGCCACAGACACCGGAAGACGCGAACAAACTGGATGCCGAGGCGCTGGTGAAAGTCAAGAAGGTCCAAGCGGATCTTAAGGCGGGCACCATCAAGTTTGCGGATGCGGTGAAGCAGTCCTCGGACGATCCGAGCAAAGTTCAGAACAACGGAGACCTGGGCTGGATCGCCCCGGATACCCAGTTTGTCCCGGAGTTCAAAGAGGCGGCATTCAAGCTTCAGAAGGTCGGCGATGTCACCGAGCCAGTAAAAACCCAGTTTGGTTACCATCTGATCCGCCTGGATGCCCGGGGCGACGCCACGACCCCCGCGGAGCTTGCCGCCTACCGGAGGCAGATCGAAACCGGTGTAGATGGCCAGACACTCCAGCAGTGGTTCGCTGGCGTTACCCAAAAAGCGACCATCACCTACAATCCGCTGGCGAAGGCGAATGTCGGGCCCGCTGCTGTCCCTAAAAAGCCTGTCGTCACCTCGAAGCGAAGCGGTCTGTAGCGCGCGCGAAACGTCGGCGGCAGTCCGAGGAACCTTACTCTTCCCGGTAAACGATAACCACCCGGTGCGCGCAGGCGGCCGCCTGCGCGCACCGGGTGGTTTTTGCTCTATTTTGCAGGAGAATTTGGAATGGGAGGCGTACAGTAACCGCAAGCCCCGTTGCTCGGGACCGCTCCACGGATACCCCCTGTGCGAAGTGGAGGCGGCGGGAAACCAATGTCGAGGATGTACGCGAATGGCAGGTTCCCTTCGAAAGATCAATGTCGGTCTGGTCGGGTATCAGTTTATGGGCAAGGCACACAGCAACGCCTACCGGCAGATCGGGAAGTTTTTCCCGGACCTTGGGGTTGAGCCGGTGCTTAAGGCGATCTGTGGACGGACCGCCGAGAAGGTGAAGCCCGCCGCCGAACGGTTCGGTTTCGAGTCGTTCGAGACCGACTTCCGCGCGCTCTGTGCCAGGCCGGATATTGACCTGATTGACGTGGTGACGCCGGGTAACTCGCATGTCGAGATTGTGCTCGAGGCAGCGAAGAACGGCAAGATGGTTTTCTGCGAGAAGCCCCTCGCGAACACGGTCGCCCAGGCGGACGAGATGCTGAAGGCGGTTCAGGACAATGCCGTTCCCAATGCCGTCTGCTTCAATTACCGGGGCGTCCCCGCCATCGCTCAGGCGAAGAAGATGATCGAGGAGGGGCGGTTGGGGAAGATCTACCATTTTCGCAGCGTTTACCTCCAGGACTGGATCGTAGATCCGAACATGCCGCTGGTGTGGCGGCTGCAGGGCGATATTGCCGGGTCTGGTTCCCACGGGGATCTGGCGGCGCACCTGATAGATATTGCGCACTGGCTGGTTGGCCCTATTGACGAAGTGAGCGGGATGCTGGACACATTCATCAAGCAGCGCCCCAAGCTGGCCGAATCGAATGACCGTTTGGGCGGCAGCGCCTCCAGTGAGATGGGTGAGGTCACCGTGGATGACTCCTCGATCTTTCTGGCGCGGTTCGCGAATGGCGCGCTGGGTACGTTTGAGGCAACCCGGATGGCGGCGGGACGGAAGAATCACAGTCGCTTCGAGATCAATGGCTCAAAGGGTTCGCTGGTCTTCAATATGGAGCGGATGAACGAACTGGAATACTATGATACCGGCGACCCCGAGGATGCACGTGGTTTCCGGGTTATTCAGACTACGGATAGTGTTCACCCCTATACGGGTAATTACTGGCCAGTGGGCCACATCATCGGGTATGAGCACACGTTCATTAACTTGATCCATGATATCCTCCGCGACTTTGCCGCTGGCCGTCCCACCCATCCGGATTTTGTGGACGGCCTTGCGGCCCAGCGCGTTCTGGAGGCCGTGGACAGGAGCAGCAGGACCCGCGCCTGGCAGAATATCGGATGACGATACTCAAGAAGATCAGGCACTGACAGCGCAGGGGAAGGACAGCGAAATGAGCTATGGAAGTGGCAGCGGCGGTTATGGGGGAGGCGCGCCCGGTGGGGGTGCTTCCACGTCAAACAGTGGGACCATCGTTCTAGTACTCGGCATCCTTGGTGTGATTGGATGCGGAATCTGTGCGCCGATCGCCTGGATCATGGGCAACAGCGCGGCGAAGACCCTCGGCGGCGATCCGCAGCAGGCGAATCTGGCGAACATCGGGAAGATCCTGGGCATTATCGGGACCGTTCTGACCGTGCTGGGGATCATTGGTTACAGCATCTTCATTGCCAGCGCACTGAGCGCGGCAAAGAACAGCCCGAGATCAACCACCGCCCCCTCTTCCTACTAGTCTCTGCTGGGATTGGCAGGAGCAAAACGCCTGGTTTTCTCGTATGTAAACCAGGATATCGGTGGTTGCAGGCTGGACGGACCGTGTTCTGAAGGGAATTCCCGAAGCGAGATGGCAAAGTGTCTGGGGTGCGGCACCGAACTAGCCGCGAATGCACGGTTCTGCTCCCTTTGCGGTCGCGATGTCGTTGGATCATCCCCATCCGGCGCCTCGTCGACCGTGATGCCTGGCCGGGACTCGCCCCCGCCGCCCGCCGGATCGGCGGGTGGCGGTAACAAGACCGGACTTTTTGTCGGCGGCGGCCTGATCGCTCTGGCGGTGATTGCCTTTTTCATCGCCCGGGCGGCGGGTCTGTTCTCCGGGGCCGCCGCCGCTCCGCAAGCGGCGACCGGGGTTCTCTCGGCCCCGCAGACTCAGGTGGTCGCCGCGCCAATCCTGACCGCTCCCTCCGTCGCGCCGCCATCTGCCGCGCCGGTGCTCCAGGCTCCTCCCGCGAAAACTAACCCGATGCCCGCCGATGTCGCGGAGTACCTGCGCTGGCTCAAGCAGTTTGAGGCGGGCCGTCAGCAGTTGTCCAGCAAAGGCGAGGCGCAGATGATGCTGATGCTCCAGGATTTCACCAAGGAGTATAT
>JACMJB010000259.1 GCA_014380815.1 Armatimonadota bacterium | reverse complement strand
TCTGCACCAGGGCAGGAGCGAAGCCGCACCCTTGCCGCCTCTAGACTCCCCCTCTACCGCGACGAAGTCGCAACAAGGGGAGAGGGGGCCGGGGGGTGAGGGCATCCTAAGGCCGGGGCCGGGGGGTGAGGGCTTTCCCTAAAGCCGGGGCCACTCAAATCTCCCCCGGCTTGATCTCCGATAAAAACGCCCCGTCGGCCCCCACGCGCACCCGTCCGAAGGCGATCAGGCGGAACCGCTCCATGGCGGTCGGAGAGGGAAGCGGGGTGGACACCCTGATCTCGTCTCGCTCGGGGTCCAGGCCCAGAAAACGACCCAGGCAAAGCAGCCGCCCCGAAGCATCGTGCAGACCGACCAGCGCATCGGCGTAGGCGGGAAGGGACAGTGCGCGCACGGTGCGTGCCCCAAAATGCTCCGCGACCGGCGCCGCCCCTGCCTCCCAGCCCGCGCGGGGGGGCGGACCGTTTAGAAACAAGGTGAGGGTCCCTTCGGACTTTTCCGCGAAAATGACTGGCAAGTGCAGCGCATTTCCCGCCCACTGCGCCAGGTGTTGCGGAATCCTCTCGCCGGTTCCGAGGGTCGCGCCCACGATCACGACCTGCGAAAGCGGAAGCGGCATCTCGCGCGCTTTGAGCAGCGCCTGTGAAAGTCGGGCAAGCCGGCGTGTTTGTCGCAGCGCCGCGGATTTGCGGCCCACCGTCTCTGGGACCGGCAGGGGCAGCGTCTCCGCACCGGTGACCGCGCCGGTCACCGATAAGAGGCCATCCAGTTCGTGTTCTCTGGCGATACCGAGAATTAGCTGGGGCTGAACGGCCTGCGCTTTCGCCGCCTTCAGTCGGCGCGCGGCGGGACCCGACACAAAGCCGGTCGTGTCAAGAAGGATGCGCTGTGCCCCGCGCGCCCGCGCCCACTGCACGGCTCGCGCGGTCGCCACCACCTGTTCCAGGGCGACACTGACCGGCGCGAACGCCCCGACAAAGAAAACGGCGGCGGGCTTCAGGTCATGCAGCTTGGCGGCATCGGGGGTCGCCCAGGCGACCCCGACCGTCCCCGGCGGCCCGATCTCGCTCTGTCCGATATCTGCGTCCACAATAGCCACTCGCTCGAACTCGGCAGCAAGGGTGCGGGCGGCGATCGTCGTGAACGTCGTCTTACCCCGGTCAGTCGCCCCGATCAGCAGGGCCGTACCGCCGCTGGGCAGACGTCGCAGCGCCTCCAGACCGGGAAGCCATTCATCGGCCAGGGGGATCGGATCGGAGGTCGGCGTCAAGAGAAAACCAGACCCCATAGGAAGACGGTAAACGCTGCGATCCATCCTACGAACAAAAGCATCACAGGCAGCAGTCCTATAGTCTGTATCTTCTGGATCTGCCCGGCAGACAGTCTCGACCCCAGCAGTTCGAGCAGGAACGCCCCGCCGTTTAGCGCTGGAAGCGGCAGCAGATTGAACGCCGCGGCCTTCACCAGAACAACGCCCACTGCCAGCGAGATGGATTTCTGGCTTAGAAGGAGCCACAGACTCTGGAGAAGAGCCTGACCGGTGGAGAGCGGTGCAGCAGCGCCGAGAAATGGCTGGGCAAAGCCACGGGAAAGACTCGCTCCCGCGCCCGCCACCCCCAGCAACAGACAGCCCAGCAACAGCAACAGGACCGGACCGCTGACACTGATCAGCAGTCGTTTCGCCAGCGGCAGGCTGCGGTACGGCACGCGTTCCAAATCGCTCTGGCTGTCCGGCCCCATGCCCTGAAACTGAACGGAGCCTCCCAACGGAACGAAGCCGACCTGCAGTTCAACGCCGTTCAGAGTCAGAGTAACAAGGGGCCTTCCGAAAAACAGGCGAACCTTTTCCAGCCGGGCGCCGAGCAAAGCCCCGGCGGCGGCGGTGCCCAGCAGATGCGCGGTTGTCGCCAGGGCCATGCAGAGCGAAAACTTACCGACAAATTCTAGGCTTTCAACGCTGGGCAATGTCCCGCTTTCTCCGACTGCTGACCGACCCTGCTGCCGCCTACCTCTTGATGACGTCCCAGTTTTTGTAGAAGATATGATTCACGCTCTTCAGGAAGAAGCGGCTGACATCCACAATCAATGCGAATGGCTGCGTGGAGGCGGCGGGCCGCAGAATATCCACGAACAGACAGTAGCGCACCTTATCCGACTTGTTGAACGACTGATGTTGCAGCGTGTCGTCGAAGATGAACAGCTTGTTCTCTCGCCAGTAGCTTTTCACATCGCCCACTTCGATGTAGGCGGAATCATCGTCCATGTCGTTGATATTGTAGAGCACGCGCAGGGTCGGACGGAACGGCCCGAAGTGCTTGGAGGTGGACTGCTTTTTGTTAAAGACAGAGACCCCGATGGTCTTGATGTACCGATAGTCTTCGTGGAAGGCCGGGATCGTGATGCTGTTGTCAACGTTAGCCCCATACCATTTGAAGAAGATCATGCTCCGGGACTTGTCTTTTGTCTGCTCTTCCAGCCGGGCAACCAGGTTTTCTTTGTGAGCGGCATGGATCAGCCGCTGAATCTCATCCTGGTGCGACTGGGGCAGATCCGCCAGTTGGTACACCCCCTTGTTGACATAAGGGAGGGCCATCAGATCCAGAAGGGTGTTAAACGGGGAGAGGAGCCAGGTAAGGATCCCGTTCCCCAAAAAATACCGCCTAACGGCGGTGCGGTCCAGTGCCTTATTTCGGGTCACATCGTAGACCCCGAACCCCACAAGAACCAGCAGAAACGTCAAAACCTGGATCAAAAACCGAAACGGCTGCTTCATAACGACCTTTTTGAAACCTTTATAGTGTGGGGATTCGACGACCCCGGGGTTATTTTACCGCTAGACCCCTGAGGAGTCGCTATAGTTTTCCGGAAACAGCGCCCGCTCGGTCATCTCGACCAGGATATGTATGACCTTGATATGCAGCTCCTGGACACGGTCTGAGTAGGTACCCGCTGGTGTACAGATGTCATGGTCAGCGAGATCGCCCAGGATCGAATCTGTCTTGCCGGTCAGCGAGATCGTGACCAGTTTCAGTTCGCGCGCGGTCTCCGCCGCCGCCACGACATTCTTGCTGCTGCCGCTGGTACTGATGGCGAGAAGGACATCCCCGGCTCTGCCATGGCTTTCGATGTAGCGCGAAAATACCTGCTCATAGCCGAAATCGTTGGCGACACAGGAAAGGTGTGAGGCATCGCTGATCGCGGTCGCGGGCAGGCCGCGCCGGTTGTGCCGGAAGCGACCGGAAAGTTCCTCGGCGAAATGCATCGCATCGCACAGGGAGCCGCCATTGCCGCAGCTAAACACGCGACCCCCTTGCTGGAACGAATGGATCAGCGCCCGTGCCGCCTGCTCGATGGTGGCTAGCGTGGCCTCGTCGTGGGAGAGACGGGTGACGGCGGCGGCGCTCTCTTCTAGCGCGGCGCGGATAAGGTTATTCATACTGTTTGTAGGGTTCGTCACGCCCTACTTTAACCCCTCCCTTGCCCAGCCCCCTGAGATGCCTGGAACGCGGGCTTTGACCGGTGCCGTTCAACTCGGCAGCGACGCTATCGCCCGTCGTGCCCGCCAGAGGGCGGTGACAATCAGCAGGGCGGCGATCGCCGCGCCGCCGCTGACCGCGGCCCGGACGCCAAAGTGGTCACTGACCCAGGAAAGGGGCAGTGCGCCCAGCGGCCACATCCCCAGCACGCAGATCGTGAACAGGCTCATGACGCGGCCCCGCATCCGTTCGTCAGCGAGGCGCTGGAGCAGGGTCTGGACCGTGGAGGTGAAGACGGTCGAGAGAGCGCCTGCGACCAGAAGAACGCCCAGGGCGACTGGCAGCGGGTTGCTCCACGAAAAAAGCAGGATGGCGGCGCAGAAGCCGATACCACCGACGAAGACCAGACGCGGTTTTTGGGAGGTCTGTGCGCCGCGTGCAAGATAAAAGCCGCCCAGAAGCGCGCCAAGACCTGGCGCGGCCCGCAGCCAGCCTAGCGAGCCGACATCGCCGCTCGCGAACACCCTGCCGTTAAAAACCGGGAGCAGGGTCTGATAGGGAGCGGCGAAGAAGCTGAACGCACAGAGCAGACTGACCAGCAGCAGGAGCGGGGGCGAGGCGGCGACGTACCTCAGTCCGGAGGTGATGGCCTGCCCAACAGACTCCCTGGCGGGGTCCACGACCTTTCGCGGGGGCGGGGCGGGAAGCCGCATGGCAGCGACCGCGAACAGGACCGCACCGAAGGACAGGCCATTCAGATAAAAGGCGGATGGCAGCCCGACAAGCGCTACCAGGGGTCCGGCGATAGCGGGGCCAATCGCTGCCGCGCCGGTATAGGTGATGGAGTTCAGCGCGATGGCGTTGGCAAGGTCCTCTTTGGGCACGAGGGAGGGGAGCAGTGACTGACGCGCGGGCTGATCGAAAGCCAACAGAGTCGCGCCCAGAAACGACAGCACGATGACATGCCATACCTGCACTCGTCCCGTCTGCACCAGCACGCCCAAAACGCCCGCGAGCAGCGCAAAGGCCGTCTGGGTAAACAGGAGCATTTTCCGCCGGTCTACCCGGTCCGCAATGGTGCCCCCGACAAAAGCGAGCAGAATTAAAGGGACCGCCCGCACGATATTGACGAAACCCAGATCCAGCGCACGCCCGGTCAGTTTGTAAACGACATAATCCTGCGCGACGCTTTGGAGCCAGGTCCCACTGTTGGAAACCAGCAGGCTGACCCAGAGCAGTCTGAAATTCCGGTGCCGAAGCGCGGCGAAAGTGTCGGCACGGGGCATGAGTTGTTTGTACCGCCGATCACGGTCGGATAAGCAGGGGTTCCGCCCTGATTTTCTTGGCGGTGAACCGATTTCCGGACGAGGAGATGGTCACGACGCGCGAGGGGGGAAGGCTGCCGATGTTCCAGGTGAGGACCGTTCGCGCCATGCCGCTGTTGTCCGTGGTGACGGACGCCGTCTGCACCGGGCCAATACCGCTCTCCACGGAGATGTTTACCCGCTCGCCGACGAGGAGGGCGCCGTCCCGGTTCATGACTTTGAGGGTGAGGGTGGCACGGTAGGGATCGGCCGGGTCGGGGGTCAGGGTCAGCGCTGGGGTAAATCCTTCTTCGCCGCTGGTCTCCGCGCCCAGGACCGTTATCGGGATCGTCCGGACCGGCGTTTTGCTGCCCGGTATCACCCAGCCGACAACCCCACGACCGGCCCGCGTGGCGTGGAACTGCCCATCTGCCTGGGTCACATACCCGATGCCATCCCGCGAACCGACCACGACGGCAGGTGCGGAGGCGGTCGAGAACAGCGGAAGTGTCTCCCCGACATGCACGGTTCGGGCGGAGGACGCGTCAAGCGTCCTTTGACCGGGAAAGGGGTCAGACCTGCTATCCAGGGGCGGAGCATAAACCACCAGCATGCTTGCGACAGGGCGTTCCACACTGCCAGAGGGTGAATTGACGATCAGGCCGCCGACCGACGATGCGGTCGAGCCGCCGCCATCCAGGTTCAGGGCATGGGTGCAGCCCATCTGCTGCATCCGCTGGGCCAGTTCCGGCAGCGAGATGCCCCGGCTGACCCCTTTTTGCCGACCATCTACGGTTACAAGCAGGATCTTGCCATCCGGTGTGGTGCCGACCGCCGAGCGAGGATGCAGCGTGGTCGAGAAGGAATTATCGAACCCCTCGGTGCCAGCCACGGCAAGAATCTTGCCGTCGGTAATCAGCTGAGGGCCGCCAGTCACGGCCTCACGGACACCGGATAGGTCAAATGATCTGCCGGACGGCGTCCGCATCTCCAGCCGGACCGTCACCTTCGCGCCGACCGTGCCCGCCGTCCGGCGCAGAAAATCCGCCCCGGTCCCGCTCCCCGAGAGCACGATGGCCCCCATCTCCAGGGGAAGCCCGCCGCCCTCACCGGTGCGCGTGACCGTGCCGGTGATGTCGCGTCCCGCTGCCAAGGGCAGGGCCGGCGAGACCCGAAGCGCGGTCTCGAATCGGTCTTTTGCCGGAAGCGTGGCGCGAAAGAAGATCGGGGTGTAAAGCAGAAGTTCGTTCTTCGCGGCCCCGTTCTTCTCTGGTTTACCGGGCGCCCGGTTCAGTCCGTCCAGCGGGAAGGAGATGTCGTCGGTCCCGCGGACACTGCCTTCGTAGGTCAGCGCATCGAACCGCGTGGAGCCGCTCTTCATCACCGCGAACAGGGCGCGCCCGCTGGCAGGCTCGGTGACCAGCTCACCGTGCTGAACATGCAGCCCAATCGGGTTGCCCGCGAAGGGGAAAAAGCTGGCATTGATCGCCGCGACCGCACCGGTCCGAAAGGTCAGCGCGGAAACGTTTTCCCGGCCCAAGGTCGGATCGGTCCCCCAGACCAGGTCGCCCCCAAGGGCGGCTTCGACGCGCACGCCCTTCGCCGCTCTGGGGTCCACCTCAATGGTGGTGATGATCAGCGGCCCGCCGACCGCTCCCTGCGGAAGCACCATCTGAAGCAGTCGTACCCCCTTCGCGATGGGTTTCGCACTGTACACCGGCGCGATCCCGGTGGGCATCGGTGCAGGGGGCGAGGGCACCTGCGCCGGGGACGATCCGGGCAGCAATGCGGCAGCGACTAAAGATGCCGCGGCAAGAGGTGATTACCACGGGGAAGAACGGCGCATGCGGGGAGCTATCTCCTG
>JACMJB010000258.1 GCA_014380815.1 Armatimonadota bacterium | reverse complement strand
TGGGCGAAGCGACTGCGGACGCCGCTGCCGGGGCGGAGGCCGTGATGTCGGCGGTCAGCGGCGTGTCGGGCGAGGGGGCGGGAACATCGGCAAGCGGCAGCCGCGTCGAGGCAGGAGCGCCAGAGGGCCCGGTGCCAGAAGACCTGCTGGGGGCGCCCGCGCCGGTGCCCAGTATTCCGATGGCATTTCGAAGTTGAATCTGGGCGATCTGGGCATTGTTCTGCGCCTGCAGCAGATTCACCTGCGCATTGAGCAGGTCCGCCTGCGCTTGCAGGGTGTCCTTGCGGGCCGCGACGCCCACCTCCACCTGTGCCTCCAGCACGGCAAGCGTGTTTCTAGCGCGGGCGACCTGGGCATTGGACACGCGCACGAGTGCATCGTTCTGTAGCGCCTGGAAGTAGGCCGAAGCGACCGTCGCGATCACGGATTGCCGGGTGTCCGCGGTGCCAAAGGTGGCGGCACGAAAGTTCTGCCGGGACTGCCGACTGGCAAGCTCCCGGGTATTGTCGTACACGCGGTACGAGAGAGAAATGTCGCCCTGCCTTGCATCGAACACACGCCCGCGCGACACCGTGATAAAGGAACCGCCGGTCTGCTGCCCGGTGACCGGATCAAAAGTGGGGACAAACTGGTTAGTTGGAGTAAAGGAGTAGTTATTGGTGTACGAATAGTTGGGGGCGAGCGTGGGAAAGTAGGTCGAGCGGGCCTGATTCAGCCGCTGTTCGGATGCCTGTTGCTGGGCATTGGCCTGCAGCAGACTCGGCTGTGATTCGAGGGCAAGTGCAATCGCTCCGCCCAGTGTCAGCGGTGTGGGAGAGGCGGGAAGCGGCACTGTCGGAACCGCGGGTGCAGAGGGTACCGCCGGAACCACCTGGACCGAGTTCGGGGAAGGCGCTGCGGCAGGTGGCGCAGGTGACGGCGGTGCTTCTTGAACGGACATCGGCTGAGCAGACACCGGAACCACGAGAGCGCCGCAAACTATCCAGCCTGCGGCGGCGGTGACTGGCAGCGCCCGGAGGGATACCCAGGAACGGCGACACAGACACTCGCACTCGCGACACTTCCGGTTCCTCGACAGTGAAAACAAAAACGGCGGCGGAATTGACAGCAAACGACACTCCTTTTGGCCTATGTGTTTTGAAAAGTGCCCCGATCCACACGGCTCCAGCAAACATTCAATCACCTTACAGACGGTCAGACACGCAAAAGCGCACCGCGGTTTCCCCTTGCCGGAAACCGGATGGAACCGCTCCCTTGACAGCGGGATTTTACCCCATCTATACTCTGAGGCAAGGGGTCCAGACGAAAGGGTCCAGGCGACATGAAAATCTACACGGGTACCGGCGACGCCGGAGAGACCGGCCTTTATGGCGGGCAGCGAGTAGGCAAGGACGATGTCCGGGTTGAGGCCTACGGAGCGGTGGATGAGGCGAACGCCGCCCTGGGAGTCGCGGCGGCTCATCTTCGGGACGGCGAGATCCTCGCCCTGGTGACGCAGCTTCAAAGCGAATTGTTCACGGTCGGCGCGGATCTCGCCACGCCGCTGGCACGCGACACGCAGGCGGGAAAAAGCATCGTGCCGCGAATCGAGGCGCGGCACTCGGTCGCTCTGGAGCAGATCATTGATCGCTTCGAGGCGGAACTGGAGCCATTGCGCAGTTTTATCCTGCCGGGCGGCTCTCCGGGGGCCGCCTTCCTGCATCTGGCCCGCACGATCACGCGCCGTTCCGAGCGACAGACGGTCGTGCTCTGGCACACCGCTCCGGAAGAGATGAACCTGGAAGTCCTGCGCTATCTGAATCGCCTGGCGGATCTGCTGTTTGTTCTGGCCCGCGCCGCCAATCATCGCGAGGGGATCGCTGATGTGCCGTGGACCCGCCCGGCGGACCCGGGGGAAAGGAGCTGAACCCAATGCGACTCGAGCAAAAATATGCCTGGGAGCAGATAGACCCGCAGCCTGCCCCGGTCGTGGAAGGGGTGGGGGTGCGGCGGTTCCTGAGCGGTGAAACGATGACGGTCGCGCGGTTTGAATTCACGAGAGGAACCGTTCTGGCATCGCATCGGCATGAGAACGAGCAGTTCTCCCTGGTGCTGGAAGGGACCATGGAGTTTCAGATCGAGGGCAGGGATGCCCCTCTGATCGCACAGGCCGGCGAGATCGTCTGCCTGCGTCCCCAGGTCCTCCATGGTGCGCGGGCGGTCACCAATGCCGTAGTTCTGGACGTATTTTCGCCGCCGCGCGCCGACTGGCAGTCAAATTAACCAGAAGCAGACACCGAACCGACCTGAAACTAGCATTGAACTGGTAAAACCTGCTAAAGTAAGGACAGCGACAATGAAGCGTAAGCTGAGGCAAAGAAACGCCGTGATCATTCGTTTGACGAACCGCTGTGAAGGGGATTGGACGCGATGAAAGCCGTTGTGATGGCGGGCGGGGAGGGCACTCGCCTTCGTCCCCTTACCTCGAACCGACCCAAGCCGCTGGTGCCCGTGCTGAACAAGCCGATTGCGCAGCACATTATCGAGCATCTGAAGCGGGCGGGAATCACCGACATCGTGGTTACCCTGTATTATCTCTCCGATGAGATCGTCAACTATTTCGGCGACGGCTCTGATCTCGGTGTCAACCTGATCTACTCTGTGGAAGACACCCCACTTGGAACGGCAGGCTCGGTCAAGAAGGCCGAGAAATATCTCAACGATGACACCTTCATCATCGTCAGCGGGGATGCCCTGACGGATATCAACGTGGAAAAAGCGCTGGCCTTCCACCGCGAGAACCAGTCGGCGGCGACCCTGGTGCTGCAGCACGTCGAGAATCCGCTGGAGTTCGGCGTCGTCATGACCGAGGATGACGGGCGAATCCGACGCTTCGTGGAAAAACCGTCCTGGGGCGAGGTCTTCTCCGATACAGTCAACACGGGAATGTACGTGCTGGAGCCAAGCGTCTTCGAGTTGATGGAATCAGCGAAGAGCTACGACTGGTCGCAGGACATCTTCCCGCGCATGCTGGCGGAAAGCAAGCCGCTGTTTGGCTACGTGCTGGAGGAGTACTGGACCGATGTCGGTTCGCTGGACCAGTACCGGCAGGCGCAGTACGAGATGCTGCGCGGCATGACCAAGCTGCCGATTGACGGCACGCAGCACGGTGACAATGTCTGGGTGGGCGAAGGGACCGAGATTGACCCCACTGCCCGGATTGATGGGCCGGTGGTGATCGGCGCGAACTGCCGGATCAAGGCGGGCGTCACGATCGAACCGGATACCGTGATCGGTGATAATGCGATCATCGAGACCGGGGCGCGGCTGGAAAAGGCGATTCTCTGGGATTCCGCCTACATCGGCAAAAATGCCAACCTCGAAGGTTGTACGATCTGTAACCACTGCACCATCAAGGACGATGTACAGGTACAGGAGGGGGCCGTCGTCGGGGATCGCTGCCATATCGAGAGCGGCGCGGTCATTCGCACGATGGTCAAACTCTGGCCAGACAAAGTCATTGAGGCCGATTCGCAGGTCACATCGAGCCTGATCTGGGGTTCCAAGTACCATGCCGCTCTGTTCCGGGGACTCGGAGTCACCGGAATCGCCAACATCGAGCTGACGCCGGAATTCGCCACCAAACTCGGTGCGAGCTTTGGCGCGTTCCTGAAGAAGGGCGCGAGTGTCACGGTGGGACGCGACGCTCACCCCGCCTCGCGCATGCTCAAACGCGCCCTGGTGGCCGGGCTGTCATCCGTGGGCTGCAACGTTCTGGACATCTCCGCGCCCCCGCTGCCGCTTGCCCGAACTTCGGTCCGCGCGAATAATGCCCAGGGCGGCGTTCATGTCCGCATTGACCCCGACCATCCCCGCTCCGCGCTGGTCGAGTTCTTCGACAAGTCCGGCATCTACCTGACCAAGAACGCCGAGCGAAAAATAGAGACGATCTTCTTCCGCGAAGACTACGGGCGAACGGATATGGAAGAGGTCGGTGAGATTGATTATGCCTCGCGCGTGGTCGAGCAGTATACTCAGCAGTTCTTCGGTCAGGTCCGGGAACGCGATGTTGAGCGTCGCCGGTTCAAAGTCGTGGTGGACTATGCCTACGGGCGTATCGCCACGGTTCTGCCGGAACTGCTGGGACGTCTGGGCTGCGATGTGATCGCGCTGAACGCTTATTCAGATTGGAACCGCTCGCCCAAAACCCCGATCGAGCGAGAGGCGCTGGCATACAATCTGTCGCAGGTGGTGTTGACGCTGCGCGCCGATCTCGGCGTGCTGATACACAGCGACGGCGAGCGGATGTCGCTGGTGGATGAGAAAGGCGACACGCTGTCGGGCGCGCGGCTCCTCGCCACGATGTCCTCGCTGGTCGCGCAGACCCGTCCCGGTGCGAAGGTCGCCGTTCCGGTTACCGCGCCCTCCATGATCGAGGCCGTGATGCGCCGCACCAACGGCGTGGTGGCCCGCACCAAGACCGACCCGCGCTTCCTGATGACGCTCTCCTCGCTTTCCGCGGAGAATGTCGCGATGGCGGGCGACCTGGATGGCGGCTTTATCTTCCCGGATTTCCACCCGGCTTTTGATGGCATGTTCGCATTTGCCAAGACACTGGAGATGCTCTCCTGGCTGCAGCGGCCCCTGTCCGAGTTCTCCGCCGAACTGCCCCCCGTTTACCTGTCTTCCGCCGAGGTACGCTGCCCGTGGGAGGTCAAGGGCAAGGTGATGCGCCTGCTGACCGAGGAGTCATCGCGCCACACAGACAGCCGAGCGGAACTCATTGACGGCATCAAGCTGACCAACTCGGAGCGGGAGTGGGTTCTGGTCCTGCCCGACGCCGCTGAACCGGTCTTCCACGTCTACGCCGAGGGCCAATCTCAGGAAGAGGCCGTCCGCAAAGCCCAGGAGTACGTTGGGAAGATCGAAGCCCTCGCCGTCTAGTTAAGGCAACGACGGTTCATCGCGGAAAGAACCGGCGGGGCCACTGGCCCCGCCGGTTTTGCTTTTGGAGATAGACCGTGAGCGCTTCGTCACCCGCCAAACGGGCGGAACCCTGCCGGGTCGGCGAGGAAAATTAACCGAAATTTAATCTTTCCGCACGCAAATTCCCACTGAGACGAGCTATAATCAGGTGTATCGCTACACTCTGTATCGCTACACGCATCAAGGCAAAACCCGTGACGACCCGCTCGCTCGAAACAACTTCGCTACCGGCTGCCGCTTCGCGGACCCAGCAGACCTACGATGCCGTCGCTCGCCTGGCGCAGCGGCTGGGACCGGAGGCACGGCTGCCAACGTTCTCCGAGCTTCGCCAGCAGTTCAGCGTCAGCGTCATTACGTTGAACAAGGCGCTCACCCAACTGGAAGCTCACAAGGTGCTGTATCGCCGTCATGGTGTCGGTATCTTCGTCTCCCCGCATATCGGACAGCAAAATATCGCGGTGGTCTGCAGCCCACGCTTCTTCGAGGCCGCCGAGGTCTCTCCCTTCTGGAAGATACTGCTGGAACAGGCGCGGCTTCATGTGGAGGCGCGGCACCACTCCTTTTCGCTTCATTTTTCCGCGCCGGACAGTGCCCCTGACCCGCTTCAGGATGCATTCCGCCGCTCGGTCCGGGACCGACAGGTACAGGGAGTCCTTGGGGTCGGCCTCGGCTCGGCGGCGACCGACTGGATCCTGGAACAGGAGATCCCACTGGTCGCTTTTGCCGGGCTTGCCCCGCAGCGCGTGGAGATTGATTACCACCAGATCATTCGTCTGGGCGTCGAGCATCTGGCCACAAACGGCTGTCGCCGGATCGGGTTATGGCTCAATCATGCTCCGACCGATCAGCCCGACCGCTTCTGGCGGCGACCGGAGAGGTTACAGGAATCCCCCTTGATTCCGTCCTACCAAGAAGCGCTGGCGCTGCAGGGCCTCGCCTTCGACCCGGCACTGGTGCGGGACAGCAGAATCCCGGACGCCGGCTCCAATGGCCCGCCCCCCACTACCTTCTGGGGGCAGGGTTACCAGATGGCCTTTTCTGTCTTCGGGCCAGGCCGGGGCGACCTGCCGCTCCCCGATGGCATCGTTTCCCCCAGTGAACTGTTCACTCAGGGGGTTCTTGTCGGACTGCAGCGGCTGGGCATCGGGCCTGGCTTGGAGGTTCGGGTGGCATCCCACGCCAACGAATCGTCGCCCGTACTGCAGCCGTGGGCGGAGGAGATTACCCTGCTGGAGGTGTCACCGCCACACCTTGCTCGGACCATGCTGGCGATGCTGGAGGCGCAAATGACTGCGTACGAACAGGGCGAGGAAGCGCCGACGAAGTCAGTGGTCTCGCTGGCTCCGACGCTGCGTGTACCAGGGCGACCGTCCTGTGATGCGAAATAAATCGGTGGGTTCCGTTTGGAGGGTTGTTTTGCAGCGACAATAGCGGTGGATTTCTGTCCCTTCGCCGGTGAAGGGTCCGGACTCTGTCGCGACTGAGGCGTACGCTACGAAGAGGGTAATCGCGCGCGTCTGTTACTAGCTTTTCACGAAAAGCAGAGGGCAACTGTCCATGTTCACGCTTCCGAAACCGAAGGCATTGAGCCGCCATTCACCAAGTGCCAGACACACACGCGTGTCTGCCTTCACCCTGATCGAACTTCTGGTTGTGATCGCCATTATCGCCATTCTTGCCGCGATCCTTTTTCCCGTCTTTGCCCAGGCCCGCGAGAAGGCACGGCAGACATCGTGCCTCAATAATCTCAAGCAGATCACGCTTGCCGTCATCCAATACCAGCAGGACTACGACGAAACGACCGCTATCAATCGCGAGTGTGGCAATCAGCTGCCGGACGGCAGCGGTCCGGACCCCTACACCTGTGTCAATGGGCGGGCGATCCTTGGCTGGGTTGACTTCGTGGACCCCTACATCAAGAACCGGGGCGTGTTCAAATGCCCCTCAGATACGATTGATCCCATCCCCTTTAAGCCCGGCACTCTGAATATGCAGGGCCAGCCGGCGACCCGTGGTCATGTCTTCACCACCAGCACCAGTCGGGAAGACTGGGGCGGGGCGTTCCAAAGCTCCTACGCCCGAAATAACAACCTGGCGAACAACGGCGATGCGCGTATGATCGCAACGCTTGCTCAGGTGCAGTACCCCGCGACGACGATCCTGATGTGCGAGTTTGCCGCGAACTCCGGCGGCGGTGCCAACGGGAATGAGCAGGGCCACGGCTCGGTGTTTTCCGTGGTTCGTCGCCCCGGCATCACGGCAGCCACCTGTACTTCCTACGATGCCGCGAACAACACGAATAACCAGGCGAATTTCTTCAGTACTCTGACCGTGGTACAGCAGGCGAGTGAGCGTCCCCTTCCCTCCTCGGAACGGCACAGTGGTGGCGGGAACTATGCCTTCCTGGACGGTCACGCGAAATGGTCCAGGCCCGAAAAGGTGAAAGGGCAGTGCCGGTTTGGAAACGGGGCACAGGGAGTCGAGTACGGCAACAACGGTTCTGATCCCGACTTCCGGCTCTAAGCGGTTCCAGACCCCCCGGTGGTTCTCGGCGCCGGGGGAATCCGCTATAATCAGGAAAAAGCGGGCCGTTTCCCCTCCGGAACGCGGCCCGCGACTTTCGCGCCGCCGTGCTGCTGAACAAAGGACCCTTGCCCTGATGGAAAACCAGAACTCTCCTTCCCCGGTGGTTCCGCGGCGCACTGTCTTGATGGGGGGAGTGGGTGCGCTCGCCACTGCCGCGCTCGGTGGCAGCGCGGCTCGCGCTGCCCTCCCTGCCGCCCCGTTCTCGTTTGTCCACATCACGGACCCGCACATTCAGCCCGAGCGGGGTGCGACCCTCGGCGTGAGCAAGGCGTTCGCCGCAATCGGCGCTCTGAAAGAAAAACCGGTCTTCGGACTGGTTGGGGGCGATATTGTGATGGATGCCGCCGCCGTTTCCTCCGAACGTGCGGATCTGGTATACGGTCTCTGGAAGCAGGAGGCCGCGAAGCTGAAACTGCCGCTGCACTACTCTGTCGGCAATCACGATGTTTACGGGCTGGAGGCAGCAGGGAAAAACGCCGCCGCCGCGCAGGACCCGGACTTTGGGAAAAACATCTGGAAGCGGCGTTTGGGACTGGAGCGCACCTACGGCAGCTTCGACCACCAGGGCTGGCGGTTCGTGACGCTGGACTCGGTCCGTGTGACGCCGGGGGGCGAATGGAGCGGCCTGCTGGACTCGGCGCAAATCACCTGGCTGGATGACCTGCTGCGAAAAACGCCGCGCACGATGCCGATGGTATTTCTGACCCACATCCCACTGCTGACCGTCTTCGGGCAGTACAGCGACCGCACGACCGCCGCTCTTTCCAATAGAACGGTGGTGGAAAACGGCAGGCAGTTCCAGGAGATGATTCAGAACCGAAACGTCAAAGCGGTCTTTCAAGGCCATACCCACGTGGTCGAGGAGGTGAACTATCTGGGGACGCACTACATCACCGGCGGCGCGGTCAGTGGCGACTGGTGGAAAGGCCGGCGACTGGGCGTTCATCCGGAAGGCTTTGTGGTGGCGACCGTCAGCGGGGACAGCCTCGCCTGGCGATATGTCGCGTACGGATGGAACGCCGCCGCTTATGCCCCGTCCCCAGGCGCCTGACAACAGACCTCGTGAAGGGGCCGCGCATTGACAGGCCCCTCCCTTCCCGGCATAATAAAGGCTGCGAGAAAGCCTTAACCCGCTTTACGCAAGTCGTGACCGTTCGCCGGAAGGGCCAGCCGCCCGCCCGGAAGAACGGTCTTTTTACACTGGGAGTACAGAGGGAATGGCAGCCGGAAAAGTGTTGGTTTCGGACCCCGTAGCCGC
This sequence comes from Armatimonadota bacterium, assembly GCA_014380815.1. Lineage (GTDB taxonomy): Bacteria > Armatimonadota > Armatimonadia > Armatimonadales > Armatimonadaceae > JACMJB01. Next base: position 7,853 of record JACMJB010000258.1, on the reverse strand, counting down.
CGAGGGCGTGGCGATCCTGCGGCGCGGCGGTCTGGAGGTGGACGTGCGGACGGGCTTGTCCCAGGAAGAACTGGTCGCGATCATCGGGCAGTATGATGCCCTTGCGGTGCGATCGGAGACCAAAGTGACCGCCGCCGTTCTGGATGCCGCCACAAATCTCAAGATCATCGGACGCGCCGGGGTCGGCGTGGATAACATTGATGTGGAGCGGGCGACCCAGAAGGGGGTGGTGGTCGTCAACTCGCCGGAGGGCAACACCATCGCCGCTGCCGAGCTGACAGTGACCCTGCTGCTCGCTCTAGGGCGCAACGTCGCCCCTGCTGCCGCCTCCATGAAAGCGGGGGAGTGGAAGCGCAGTCGGTTTGTTGGGGTGGAGGTGTATGGCAAAACGGCGGGGGTGATCGGGCTGGGCAAGATCGGGCGCGAGGTCGCCAAGCGGCTGATCGGGCTTCAAATGGATGTTCTTGCCTACGACCCGTTTCTGCCCCAGGAACAGGCCGACAAACTGGGCGTACATCTGGTGGAACTGGACGCTATCTACCGGCAGGCCGACTATATCACTGTCCATGTGCCCAAGACCAAGGAGACAGCGGGGATGATCGGGCCGGACCAGATCGCCCTGATGCGCGACGGTGTGCGTCTGATCAACGTCGCCCGCGGCGGCATTCTCCAGGAGGCCGCGGTGCTGGACGGTCTGAGCAGCGGCAAAATCGCCGGAGCCGCCATTGATGTTTGGGAGTCCGAACCGACCGCACCGGATAACCCGCTCGCGCTGCATCCCAATGTCATCGCTACCCCGCACCTTGGGGCCTCGACCGAGGAGGCGCAAGTCGGGGTCGCCGTGGACATCGCGGAGCAGATCGTGGATGTGCTTTCAGGACGTGCCGCGCGCGCCGCGGTGAATATGCCGTCGCTGGCGCCGGACATCCTGGTCGCGACCGCGCCGTACCTGAGTCTGGCGGAGCGGATCGGCTCATTTCAATCGCAGCTTTCCACCAGCGGGGTCGTCTCGGTGGAGGTGCTGTACGAGGGCGATTTCGCCCAGAGCCAGCTTGTCCACATCACCCGCGCCCTGATGAAGGGGCTGCTTTCCCCGATCCTGTCCGGTGTCAACTATGTCAACGCGCCCACCCTTGCCGCTCAGCGCGGCATCCGCCTGACGGAATCGCGCGCTCAGAGCGAGAACCCGGTCAACCGGATCACGGTCAAGGCTTTGGCGCTAAGTGGCAAGTCCTGCACGGTCGCCGGCACCCTCTATGGGCAGGATGCCCGGATCGTGGCGATTGACGGTTACAACGTAGACTTCAAACCCGAAGGCGTGCTGATCGTCACCCAGCACACAGATAAGCCCGGCATTGTCGGACGGGTCGGGACACTGCTCGGCACCGAGGGCGTGAATATCGCCGGGATGTACCTGGGCCGCGCCACCCCGATGGGCAAAGCCATCATGGCACTGTCGCTGGACAGCCCCGCTTCCCCCGACGTGCTCCGTCAGCTTGGCGCGATGGAGGGCATGGAGGTAGTCCGTCAGGTCGAGCTGTAAGCCCCTTCCGTCTCCGCTTCGAGGAACGGCGCTTGACCGAAAACCAGGCCCCGGTGAACTGCTCCCCAGGGCCTTTCGTTCTACGGTGACGGCACCTTAACTTCTGCATACCCGACACAAACGATTTCGATTCGTCCCTACTGAACGTATGCGGTTCGGTCAAGGCCAGGGGGCTGTGGACTTGTTAGCGTTGCAGCTCGTTCTGGCTAGTCCTGATCCAGTGGACGACACAGCCCTGATGTCGGAGTCCAAATAATTCCATAGCTGTTCCCGTCACGCGGTTCGACCAGTGTCTGCCAGCACAGCACACAACGTTCAGGTTTCCACGAGAAGAGCGGAAACCCCGACGGCATCCTCGGTGCCGGGGACTCTGCCCAGCACGTATGCGGTGATCTGGATCTCCCCGGCCCGCAGCACGGTGACCCCCTGAAGCTCATTCGCCATCAGGTCGCGCAGTTCGGTCAGACGGCGCTTTTCGTCCTTGATTTCGTCGTCGTCCCCCTCCTGAGGTTCGACCTGAGACTGGAAGAACGCCTTCAGAGTGACCGTTTCCAGGGGAGCATCGGCGGAAAGCGATTCCCGTCCGCGCAACCGGACCTTCAGGTCCTCTTCCGGCGGGGATGCCACTTCGGCCCCGGCAAAAAAGCCGGGCCAGCGAAACGGTGTCAGCGGCGAATCGCTCTCACTGACGACGAACAGACCTTCCGCGGCGGTGGTGATCTTTTCCATCAGGGGGTCGTCGGCAGCAACACCGGCGTCGGCAGCGCTCTTCGCCGCGCCCGGGCTCGGTTCGTCTTTGGTTTGCGGGTTCTGCAGCTTTTCCATGGGCGCAGTATACCCCCGAACATAGGGGCCCATTTCTCAGGCGGCAATGGCCCGCTTGCGGAGGCGGGCGGGCAGGATCTTCTCCAGCCCGCGGTATTTGGCGACCGTGCGGCGAGCGAGCGGAAAGCCCTGCGCGCAAAGCATATCGGCGATCTCCTCGTCTGAATAGGGGTGCGCGGGGTTCTCCTCGGAGATCAAGGCGGCCAGAGCATCGCGGATCGCGTGGGCATTGCCGAAGAAAGCATCCAGAGCGACCACCTCGCCGCCGGGAAGCTGCACCCATTTGTCGGCGACCGCGCGGCTGATGACCGATTCATCCAGTTCCAGCAATTCCGCAAGTGTCTGCCGGGTCAGGGGCCTCAGAAACGCGCGGTTGCCGGTCTCCAGGAAGCCGGGCTGCATCTCGGTCAGTGTCAGGGCGATTCGGCGCAGAGTCTGCCCCCGGCGTGAGACGCCGCTCAGGAACCGCTGCGCCCGCTCTACGTGGTCGCGGATGTAGCGGCGCATAGCTTCGTCGGCACCGGCGTCGGGCTTGTCAGCGAGCCGCTGCCACAGCGGAGCCACGCTCAGAGCGGCATCATAATCGCGCGTCAGTTCGACCGTAAAGCCCGCCTCTGTGCGGTGGAAAAGCAGGTCCGGACGGACAGCGGCGCTTCCCCCGCCACTTCCCCGCCGCCCGGTCCCCTCAGGCCGAAAGGCGCTGCCGGGGTAGGGGGTGAACGCCGTCTGGATAAAGCGCAGGGCCTCCTGAACCTCTGGCAGGGACACACGCAGACGGGATGAGATCCGCTGCTCGCGCCGGGCTGCCAGATCCTCCCAGCAGTCGTTCAGGATGCGGTGGGCCAGCAAGTGACCCTCCCCGCTCTGCTCCAGATACTCCGCCTGCAGCAGAAGGCATTCGTGGAGATCGCGCGCGCCCACCCCGGGCGGGTCCATGGCCTGCAGGTCCCGGACGGCGGATTCGACCGCGCCAGAGGACAGAGCGAGAGTCGTGGCAACGTCTGCGATATCCGCAGCGATCAGGTATCCACGATCATCCACGCACTCGATCAGGGAACGGACGAGGCGGGCACACGAGTCATCGCAGGTAACCTGACCGACCTGCGCCCGCAGATGGTCCCGCAGGGAAAGCGACGCCGCCACTCGCTCCAGTGGGTCCAGAACATCCTCGTCGCCGTTCATTCCCCCATTCCAGGTCGTGTTGACGACAGAAGATGGAGAGGAAAGCAGCGCGGAGGAGGGCACATCCCCGGCAGGCGGCAGCGAAGTCATCAGAGCCGTCATCGCAGGTGGTGTCGACAGGTCGGCGCCTCCTCCCGTACCAGCAGAAGAACCGCCGCCGCCAGAGACGCCAAAAATCGCGGTGCCGCCCTCTCGTGCCTCAAGCGCCGGGTTTTCCGCGATCTCACACTCGACAGCGGCCTCCAGTTCGGGTGTCGTCCAGGCAAGGATCTCGCTTGCCAGAATCTGCCGGGGGTCAATCCGCTGACTCTGCTGATGCCGCGCTTCGATGATATGCGCCAGACGCATGTTCCCGTACCCCGATCCATTTCCACGACCATCCCGAACGCCGCGACCGTGCGACAGGGGCTGATGGTTCTTCAGTATGGTTTAAGTATCGGTCGGCGCCCTGATTACAAACAGGCTGCCTGGCATGGGAATCGGCTCGTAGAGCCTCGTAGTTTTGCGGTTTTTTCGGCGGAAGAGAAAGTTTGGCCTAGAAATTGAGGCGCGTCTGAACCGTGAATCGGCGGGTCACGAATGGGTCACTGCCAAGCGGCACGTCGCGTTCGTATTCATACAGGACGCGGAAGACCACGCCTTGCCCGACGGTGACATTCGCCCCGAATCCTATCGCGCTGAGCTGTTGTGGCTTGACCGGAAAATCCCAGCGCTTGATGTAGGTCACCAGTTCCAGGCGGGGAAGGACCCGGTAGTCTCCCTCGGCGAAATACCCCCAGACGGGGTCTTCGTCGTTTGCGCCGAAGACAATCTCACCCCGCGCGGTCCACGGCCCCAGGAAGTACTGACCGTCGCCGGCGAACCGGGTGATCCGTACAAAGTCGCGCGCTCCAGAGGTCCCCGAGGCGGGAAGCTCGGTCCCAATATCGGTGACCGGCCCCTGACCGCTCAGCAGCGATCCGCCGACCTGCACGCGCCCGATCACCGTATCCACGGTCCGTTCCAAACGGAAGGCATAAATGCGCCCGTCGTTGATGTCGCGCCGGTTTGGTCCTGATCCGGTCGTGATGGAGCCGGCGTAATGATACGGTCCGTACTCGCCCTCCAACATAGTCCCGGTGTCTACCCGCAGCCCTAGTGATTTCTCGTAGAGCGGCTGAATCGGCTGAAGCGGTGTGTCGTAGACCGCGATCAGGCCAAAGGGCAGCACGAACTGCCCGACGCGCACATTGGCGGTGACCCCAGGAAAGCGGAACCGGTAATAACCATAGGCTTCGGATGCCCGCACCCGGTTGACCGCCGTGCCGCGATTGTCGGTCTCGTACAAAAGCTGCAGCCGTGCCCCGCCCTGCTCTCCCCCGTCGGAGTTCGCGCGGATAAAATCGCCGGTGAAACGGGTTGCCGCGATGTAAGTGCCGTTGGTCTCGCTGCCGAACGCGGAGCGGTAGCGCAGATCCGTCGCGCCCTGAAACACAAAGTTGTTTTTGCGCCGGTACAGGAGGTTCGGTGCGGTGTGATCGGGCCGACGGGTTGCGGTGGAGGGCAGCCGTTTCTGGGATGCCTGCGTCGAACTGTTCTTGTTGATATCGGGGGCGGCATCATCGGGCGGGAGCAGCGGCGGCGGGTCAGGGGGTGTCTGCGGCGCGGGAAGGGGGGTTGCTTTTGGCGGCGGGGGCGGAACGGGATCCTGCGCAGACGAGGGGGGAGTGCCGACAGCGAGCAGCGCCATCAATACGGCGCAGGCGCGAGCGATAATCAGGAGTGACCTCTCCTCATCGGGGTGGATTGACGGCAACAGCAGCGGCAGGCGGCGCAACGCGGGACGACCTTTCAACCATCGCCCGGCAGTGCAGGCGAGGAAGCGTCGAGGGTTCTGGCAACCGTTTAGATGCCGGGCGCGGCACGGTGTTTCAGGTTTCTGAAGTACCGCATTCTTCCCGCGCGCCGCCTGCCCCCGACTCCTCGCCCGACCCCCTCGCCGTGCCTTTAGGAGAAACCGCCCCACCTGGTGAACGAGGATACTATGTCCGAGGAACCCGCTCCCGTTATCCAAACTCGCTCTCTCAGCAAAGTCTACCGGGGCAGCGCGCGTCCCGCCGTGGATGCACTGAACCTCGTGGTGCCAGCCGGTCACGTTTTTGGTTTCCTCGGCCCCAACGGCGCGGGGAAAACCACGACCATCGGCATGCTGCTCGGCAATATATTCCCCTCCAGCGGTGGGGGGACCGTGCTTGGCAAGCCCCTGGGGGACCGGGAAACGCGGCGGCATATCGGTTACCTGCCGGAAAAATTCCAATTTCACGACTTCCTCAGCGCATCGGAGTTCCTGGACCTTCACGGACGACTCTACGGTATGCCCGCCGAGAAGCGCCGGCGACGAATCCCCGAAGTACTGGAGCTTGTCGGCCTGGGAGACCGGAAAAAAGACCGGCTCCGCGCCTTCAGCAAAGGAATGCAGCAGCGGGCGGGGCTTGCCCAGGCCATCCTCCACGAACCCTCGTTGGTCATCCTCGATGAACCCACCTCCGCCCTGGACCCGCTGGGCCGCCGCTCCGTCCGCGACCTGATCGTATATCTGAAAGAGCGGGGAACCACCGTTGTGCTGAACTCGCACCTGCTGTCTGAGGTGGAGCGAACCTGCGACGCCATCGCAATTGTGCGCACGGGTCGAATCATTCGGCAGGGAACGGTGGACCAGATCACGGCCCCCACTTCCACAGTGAACCTGGAACTGGAGCAGGGGAGTCCGCCCGTCGCCGTTCTCGCGGCGATCGCCCGGTTCGGCACAGCGGGTCCGCAAAGCACGGAAACCGCCTCCTTCCCGGTGCGCATCACGGACCTTGCCGCTGTCCCGGATCTGGTCGCCGCCGTGATCGCCGCTGGGGGGCGGGTCCGGGCAGTCATCCCGGTGCGGGAAAGTCTGGAGGACGCCTTTGTCCGCGTCATGGAGGAGACGTAAGGGGTGAGCCGGACGAACGGGACGTAAGCCGACAGGAATGCTAAAACTGCTGCGACGGCGGTCTGTTCAGCCAGGTAGGCACCGGGGGAATGCGATCCTGTTCCAGAACAATGGTGGTGCCGGAACCCCCGGTCAGCAGATAGATACGGTCTGCCGTGGAACGCATCAGGAAAAATCCCGCCCCAAAACCGCCTGTCGTCCAGCCGCGCTCGACAACCCGGTGGATATTCTCCGGCGCGATGCCTGCCCCATCGTCCGTCACCCACACCTGAATCACGCCCGCTTCCGGGTCGAGGTGGACCTGCGCCTTGCCGGCGCCTGCGTGCCGGACCGCGTTCTTGGATGCCTCGCCTGCCGCGGTCAGCAGGTCCTGCACCCGCTCCGCCGCGAACTGCATCCCTTCCGCTGCCGCTCTCACCCGCTCTCGCAGTATCCGAAGCGTCGGGGCGGACAGGATCACCGGAGCACCGGCAGGGGAGAGCGGGACGGGCAGGTCCGCGGCAGTATCGCACAGGCGGAACTTTCCCTCGGTCAAACCATACAGCATCTCTCGCAGAAAGCGTCGCTGACGAACCGCGACCTCTTGAAGCGCCGCCGTCAGCTCCGCGTTTTCCGCTTCAGCCCGCTTACGGTCCGTGATGTCCAGAACAACGGCGACATAGCCGCGCACCGTGCCATCCTCGGCGACATCAGGCACCATATCGCTGTGAATAAAGCGGGGGTTCTGACCGTCTCCGTAGGGAAGCAGGGCTTCGTAAGTGATGCGCTCACCGCCCAGCGCTCGCTCGACCTGCGGTCGCGCCTTCTCGAAAGCGGCCTGACCAATGGTTTCCGGAACGGTTCTGCCGATAATCTGGTCTGCGGGCCGCGCGAACCATTTGGTGTAGCCCTCGTTGACAAAGCGATACCGAAGACCCGCGTCCACGTAGGAAATCAGCAGCGGCGCGGCATCCGTAATAAAGCGAAGCTGGGCGGCAATCTCCCGCGCGGTCCGTGTCACCTGCTCGACCTCCGTGATGTCACGGACCGTTCCGAGGAGACGCCCGGGCAAGCCATCACTTGCAGCGAGATGCCGGCCGTGTATCTCGACCCGCCGAAAGGCGCCATCGTTCGCGCGGTGAATGCGGCAGACAAACTGCCAGTCTGTTCCCGCGGTGAGCGCTTCCCGGTAAAGGGTATCCACGGCCACGCGGTCTTCCGTGTGGACCTGCTCCAGGAACCGTTCGTGGTCCCAGAAGGGCAAGGGAGCGTCGTGCCCAAAGATCTGATCGTAGCGGCGGGAGCGGCGCACAGTCCCTGTCACGACATCCACTTCCCAGCAACCGAGACCCGTCACCTCCAGTG